>CAKUIK010000011.1 GCA_934661005.1 uncultured Slackia sp. | reverse complement strand
GTCCCGCTACGATGTTGTAAATAAAAAGGCCAAGGTAATTACCTTGGCCGAAGCATTTCTGGAGCGGGCAACGGGACTCGAACCCGCGAGTGTCAGCTTGGGAAGCTGATGCCTTACCACTTGGCGATGCCCGCATGAAAACTTGATTAGTATAGCAAAAGAAGCGCGCCTATGCGGAAATAATACACGGCAGCGGCAAATCGTGCGGCTCAGTTGGGACGCAATCGACTCGCTGAGCCTCAAACGCGACACCGATGATTTCGACAGACGCTTCCGGGGCTGTTTCACGTGAAACGAGCCCAAGAAATTCGTCGTAGTTTCCGCCTCCGTATCCAAGGCGTTGGAAGTCGTTATCGAAAGCAACCATAGGAACGATCACGGCGTCTATGAATCCTGGCGCACAGACGGGAAAGCGTGAAAGCGTCTGGTCGTCTTCCGTAAAACGCTTAAGAGGGCTCGCGATGAAGGGGGCGCCGCCATCTTTCCAGGCTTGATATTCAACCTTGCGCATATACATTCGCGGGGTGGCGCCTTTTTCATTCATGCATGGGAATACGATATCGAACACATGTTCGTAACCCCATTCAATGAACTTGGTCAGGTCGACTTCGCTCTTCATTGCCGAATATACCGCGATCGTTGAGCCCGTTCGAAGATTTGTGAGCCGATCTGCGAGCTTTTGACAGATGGCACGCGACGCTTCCGCGCGCGATGAGGCGGGTATGGCGTCCCGCCGGGCTAGCACCTCTTGGCGGAGCTCTCGTTTGATATGTACCGCGTCGTTTTGCATGGTCGAAGTATAACGCAGTGCTCAATAGGTAAAGGAATCGTTCCGGCCCCGACGCATGCTTAAGTGCGATGTATCGACTTGCTAGGGCCCCGATCGGGCATGGCGTCTCGACTAAAGCGAATACCGCTTGGCGACATGCTTCATCCCCGTCGCCTTTGCCCTCGTGATGCCATTCGAGCGGCTTGCAAATTCCATTCCTTGCGAGAATGAATACAAAACACCAGGTCGCAGCTAAATTAAAAAACTTTTTAAAAAAGTCTTTGCAAATAGTTGGAAAGCTTGTTATTATAGACGAGCTGACAAAGCAACGCGCCGTTACCTCAGCTGGATAGAGGGACTGACTACGAATCAGTACGTCGGGGGTTCGAATCCCTCACGGCGCACCACTTGAATGTTAAAACCGCTCACATGAGCGGTTTTTTTATACCAAGCTCTCCAATGTCGATTTATAAGGCAAAAGGGCTTCTATGGGTTCTGCTGCCAGTCATTCTATGTCTGCACCAAGCTCCCCAATACTTAACGCTCGTACCTTGAGCCCTGCATTCATATGTGTCTTCGATGCCTGTTGCGCCTCACGCCCCGCTGCGATTTTCTTCCTCTTGCATCGAATTATCCGAGTTGATACGTGGGAATATGCGACAATAATGGCCACTATGTTTGGAGGTGCTATGGCTTTGTTTGGTTCATCGGAAAAAAAGGCCACAGCACGTAGTAGGGATCTTTTTGCCGAAGCGTACCGGCAGGCAGGCGTGAATGTGCAAATCTTGCTGCGCGTCACCGATCTTTACCCCGTCTATATCTCCAGCAACTTCGAACGCGTTTTTGGCGTTGAACCCGAGCGTATGGAAGACGATGTGGAAACGCTTCTCCGTTTCGTCGTCGAAATCGATCGCGTTCGCGTGAAGAACAAAATCTTGCAATGGAACCGAAGAGCGCCCCTTGTGACGACGGCTTCGTATGTCATGCCGAACGGCGGCGAAGAGAAGCTTTTCCAGCTGCGGCTTACAAGCGTGCTCGAGGGAGCTTACGTTCTTATGGCGCTCATCGACATCACGGCGGTTAATGCCAAGGTGCAGCAGGCAGCGGCCGAGCGCGACAGGGCTCTCGCCATGGCACAAGACCGTACCGACTTCTTAAGCCAGATGAGCCACGAGGTTCGCACGCCGCTCAACGGCATTAAAGGCATGATTTCTCTCGCTATGCAACATCCCGATGATACATCGCGCGTCAAAGACGACCTCGCCCGCGCCGATGAGCTTTCATCATATTTGCTTATGCTCATCAACGATGTGCTCGATATGAGCCGATTGAATAGCGGTCGCACGGAATTGGAGGCCAGGCCGTTCGATATGCGTGTTGTGGCGGCTGAAATGGAATATATGTTCTCGTCGCAGGCGGAGGATAAAGGCCTGAATTACACCGTGACATGCGAGGGCTGTCCGGTCCATTTCGTGGTAGGCGATAAGATGCGCCTGAGCCAGGTTATTGTGAATTTCATCTCGAACGCGTTTAAGTTCACGCCCGAAGGCGGCGATATTAACGTTACCTTCCGCGAGATGCGCGTGGGTGACAACACGGTGTCCTATGTCATTCGCGTGCACGATACAGGAAAAGGCATGGACCCTCGTTTCGTACGACGCATTTTCAAGCCTTTCGAGCAAGAAGATAAATCCATTGCTCGCCGCTATGGGGGAACCGGCTTGGGAATGCCTATTGCGAATGGTCTCGTTGAACTCATGGGCGGGCAAATCGTCGTAGATACCGAGCTGGGCAAAGGCTCCGATTTTATGGCGTATATCCCATTTAAGAAAGCCACCCATGAGCAAGTGGAGTATCTCGAGCGGAAAAAGGAAACCCTTGAGCTGTGGAAGGAAAGCGCCAATTCCGATATTGAATACGATTTCAACGGGCGGCGATTCCTTCTGGCTGAAGACAATGCGATCAATGCCATGATTACCACTGAAATGCTCAAAGTGCGAGGTGCCGTTGTTGATGTTGCGGATGATGGGCCTGTGGTGGTCGATATGTTTGAAAAGGCGAAGCCTGGCACCTATGACGCCATTCTCATGGACATTCAAATGCCTACGTACAACGGATGGGAGGCGGCGCGCCGAATCCGCGCCCTCGCTACGCCCGAGGCCGTAATCATACCAATTGTTGCGCTTTCGGCGAACAATGACGCCGAGGACGCACGCGCGTCTCGTGCAGCGGGCATGAATGGCCATGTGGGCAAACCCATCGATTTTAATGAACTGAAAGCGCAACTCGCCGCCGCTTCGGCCGAGATGCATCTTAGGGGGGCGACTAAATGATCGTTGAACGTTCCAAGGCTATTGTGGCCGAAGTCGGTAAAGCGCTGCTTGGAAAGCGCGATGTGATCGAAAAAACGCTTATGGCGATTTACGCGGGCGGTCACGTGCTGCTTGAAGACGTGCCGGGAACGGGTAAAACCACGCTTGCCCTCGCACTGTCCCGCGCGCTCGACCTCGATTACAAGCGCGTGCAGTTCACGCCCGATACCATGCCTTCCGATATCACGGGCTTCTCGGTGTATGTGCGCCACAAGGGCGAGTTCCAGTTCAATTGGGGCGCCGTGAACTGCAATTTGCTTCTGGGTGACGAAATCAATCGTACGAGCGCCAAAACGCAGTCGGCGCTGCTCGAGGTTATGGAAGAGCACTCGGTTACTGTTGACGGCGTTACTCATCGCGTGCCTCAGCCGTTCGTCTGCATTGCTACCGAAAACCCTGTAGGCTCTATTGGCACGCAGCCTTTGCCCGACAGCCAGCTCGACCGTTTCATGGTGCGCCTTTCCGTGGGCTATCCATCCACGGAAGACCAGGTGGCTATTTTGAAGGCCAAGCGATACAGCAATCCGCTCGACGACATCCAAGCGAAAATATCGCGGGACGATTTGATTGAAATCCAGAATTACCTGGGTAACGTTTTTATTTCCGACACGGTGCTCGACTATATCGTCCATCTATGCGAACGCACGCGTGAACTTGAACTGGTTCAGCTGGGTGTAAGCCCGCGCGGCGTGTTGGCTCTCGCCCGCATGGCGCGCGCATGCGCCATTATGCGCGAGCGCGATTTCGTGGTGCCCGAGGACGTGCGCGAGGTTTTTCATGCCGTCTGTTCCCATCGTCTTATGCTGAAACCCCAGGCACGCATTGAATCCATTTCGGCCAACGATATTTTGGATCAAGTGCTTGACGAGGTGCTGGCACCTTCCATGGATAAAGCGTACGGTCGCGCATAGGCGCGCGCAAAGGCGAAGGGCGCGGTTCAGTATGCTGAAGGATAAGGTCGTGGCGATTTTTGCCTGCATAGTTGCAGGCTGCTCGTTCATTGCGCTGAATACCCCGACGTCGCTCGGCGTTTTCATTATTACGCTCTGCGCCCCCGTGTTTTTCGCCGTCGATTCTCGCCTTATGGCACGCCGTATGAAAATCAGTTTTGAGCTTTCGCGCGCATGCGTTGTGGGAATGGACCAATGCTTGCGAATCGAAATTGTCAGGCGTCGCGGTCTTCGCGGCCGCATTGACATGGTATTTGAATGCAAGAATCGCTTCACGGGCGTCACGGTCGATATGCCCGTGACGCTTTGCCCTGGCCAGCGCGACCCCGAACGTTTCGATGTGCCTTTGGACACTTCTCGCGTGGGCCTCGTGTCTATCACATTGAAGAAGGCCACGCTCATCGATGCGATCGGCACCGACTGTTCAATGCTTCCCTGCGCATTCGATGGGAGCTATGCGGTGTATCCGCCGATTCCTCAAGTTGATGTTTATTTTGGCCGCCTGGTTCAAACCGATTCATCGAATTCCACGTATGACCAGTATAAAAAAGGGCGCGACGAAAGCGAAGTGTTCGATTTGCGCGACTTCCGTCGGGGCGATGCGATGCGAACTGTGCACTGGAAGCTGTCTGCTCGCTTTGAAGATTTGGTCGTTCGCGAGGCTTCGCGCCCCGTCGACTCGCGAACGATTCTTATTTTTGGCGGCATAGTGCCAACCGATGAGAGCGAGGAAACCAAGGCGGCGCTCAATTCTGCAGCTTCGCTGTTTGTAGGCATTAGCCAGTCGCTGCTGCATCAAGGCGTAGCGCATACGGTGCTGCGCAAAATTAATGGTGCGGTCGATATGCGTCCTATTGAAAACGAGGGCGATTTCAACACGATGATTGACGAATTCATCGCGCTCCCGCTTGCTTCCGACGCGGTATTTGATGCAGAGGAAGAAAAGCAGCTTAAAATGATGCGCCAATATTCGAAGATTATCGTAGTGACGAATCTTCTTCAGAATGCGGAGCCTGCGTGCATGAGCGCGCATGGAGACCTTACGGTGGTTATGGTGGGCGCGCATAATGCGAGCTCTTTAGCCGAAAGCCGCCTGTATCGCATCATTGCCGTTTCGGCCGATTCGGTTGGCACGAGCGTCAAGAAGTTGGAGCTGTAAGCTATGGCCGAAACGACGAGCGCGCGCATTCAGGTTTCCGAAGGCCTTCCTGCGCCCCGAGAAAAAACCTCGCATATTGTTATCGATGCGCTATGTGGCGCGATACCCTCCATGCTCTATGCCGTTGCCATGCCGCTTGTGGCCGCATCGGCATCCACTGTGCAAGTTGTCGAACTCATGGCGATTGCCGCCGTTTTTGTCGCGTGCCTCTTGAGTGTAACCAATAGAGCGTCAACTATTTTTCAGGCGTATCGCGTGCCCGTGCTTGCCTGCGTAATTGCGGCGTGCATACTTGGCATCGTATTCATCCCGTCTGCACGCGAAGCGGCGTTTGCTGTGGTGAATTGCACGCTCTCGCACGCCAATGAGGAATTCAATGCGTATTTTGGCCTGCTTGCCAATGGGCAAACGGTAGCGACGTCGTCCATGTTCGCTGTGCTGGCGGGCGTGCTCGTGGGTGTTGCTTCGTGGGCGTTTTCACGAGTGCGCACCTCGAGCGCGGTGTTGCTTGCCGTCGTGCTCTATGGCGCGGCCTCGATGCGCCTGAATATGGGAATGGCCACGGTCGGTTCTTTTCTCGTCATAACCGCCTGGCTGATTCAGTGCCGTTTTTCGCAACTGCGTTATTCGAAACTCACCACTTCTTACTTCGTGGTGCTTATCATGCTCATTTTCGTTTTGAATTTCGCCATTATGGCTGCCGCTTCGATTCTCTATAAGCCCGTGCCCCAAATCTCGCATGCGTCCCAATCAATTGAAAGCGCCCTCGATCGAGCGCGCTTTGGCTCCGATTCGCTGCCTCAGGGAAATCTTGCCAAGGCATCGACCATGAACATTGGGTCCGAAGACTGCCTTGCCGTTCATTTCGACGGCGTGCCGTCGGGTGACATGCTGCTTCGGGGATTCACAGGCGCGACGTTTGAAGATGGCGAGTGGAAGGCTCTTCCTGAAAGTGCTTTCGAGGGCAATTGGCACGGAATGGTGCCGTGGCTTGCTGACAGCGGTTTGCAGCCGAGTTTCCAGCGTGCCGCATTCGACGATGCCCGCGCCGCTGCGAGCGAGGGAGGCGTATCCACGAAAACGATGCGCGTCGCCGTGCACGATGCCTCCACGCGTTATGTGTATGCACCCGCCAGCGCTCGCTCGCTCAATCGCGGCGATGTGCAGGCGAATCTCGACGGAACCATTCTGAGCGGCATGGTTGGCAAAGGCGCGTATGTCGTGGAATATGACGACGTAGCGTCGAGTGAAGTGCTTGCCGATGCGGCTTTTCTTTCTGAGGATGAGACGGGCTATGCCCGCGCCGAAGCGGTGTTCTCCGCATTCTCGAAAGAGCATTACCTCGATATTTCCGCTGACGATGCCGAAGCGGTGCGCACGTATATCTTTAATGAAGAAACATGGGACGAAACCGCCAGCGATTCGACGTATGCGGTGGTGAGTCGTGTGCGCACGATGCTGTCAACGGTTGCGAGCTATGACGAAGATCCCATCGATGCTCCTCGGGGCACCTCTTTCGCGTGGTGGTTTTTCTCGAACGCCCGCGAGGGCAATTCTGCCTATTTTGCCACGGTTGCCACCATGGCTTTCCGCGAACAGGGCATTCCCGCACGATATGTCGAAGGGTACCGTGTGGGTACGGAAGAGCGCGATACGGCGCGCGACAGTAATGGGGACGTGCTGCTTGGCGCGAAGCAGGCGCATGCCTGGTGCGAGGTTTATATTCAGGGTATCGGCTGGACCCCTATTGAAGTGACGCCCGGTTTTTACAACCAGGCCATTCAGCCCGATAACGTCGTCGATGTGGGCGAGGCCTACAGCAGCGGCGCCCATGATAATGTTGCGAGCGATACGGCGGTGGCGGGCGATGTCGGCGAAGGGCACGGCGAGAATTTCCAGCCTCGATTCTCGCCACTGGTTTTGGGTGTTTCTTTTGCGTGCACATGCACGTTTATCGTCGTGCTGTTGGTGGCCGTGCTGTTCGCTCAGCGCCAAGCACGCCGCATCTATCGCGACCGTCGATGCTCGAGCGAAAAGCAGAGCGTGTGCGTGCCCGCGCTCTATGGCTTTATGGCGCAGGTTATGGCGGTGGGATGTCCAGAGTTCGACAAGAATCGCCCGCTCGATTGCGTGCAGCGTTTCGAGACCTCATTTTCTGGCATCGATTCGCTGGAATACCAACGCGTTATTGGGCTGTATCAAACCTATACGTTTGGCGGCCGCGACTTGCGTCCTAATGAGTTGCGCACGTTACGCCGTTTCGATGAGCGCCTGCATGGCGCGCTGCCTAAGTCTAAAAACGCGCTCGATGCCATGGTTCGATACTTCGGGAATGTCTTATAGGTGATTATTGTGGCGAAGCATATGAAGCAAACAACAAAACCAGCGCCGCGCGGCACAACGCAGAAACGCATTGCGGCGGCAGCGATTTCGGTGGCGTTTACAGGCGTCGTAGGTGCAGGGGCGGTCGCGTTTTCCCAGCCCGATCCCGATTTCGACCCCTCTCAATTCACCTCGTCCTATAATCATGGCGCAGAAGATACCGAAACCGGCTATCGGGCACAAGATTCGCAAGTCGATTCGCAAGCGAACCGCCACGGCGAAAATGAAGAGGAAAAAGATGGCGCCGTCAAGGAAAACGAAGCAGACGATGACGCGTTTTCGCAGGCTCCTATCAACGACCGAAGCGGCACCACGGTATACAATGTCACGGATGGCGCCCAAGGGTCTGTAACTACAGCCACCGGCAACGGCAACTCGGGCAACGCCGCCGATGCGGCGCCGGGCGCGAGCAGCGGCAATAATGGATCGGCCGAAAACGGCAATGGCTCCGCCGGAGGCGTAAGCGGAGGCGGCAACAGCGGTGTCAACGGGGGCGGTTCCACAATCTATCCCGCAAACCCAACGGCGAACTCGTACAAATACCTGAAAGACGACCCCATTCCCGAGAAGTATCCCCCGAATGGCGATACGACGTTTTACCGACCCTACGACGGCAATGCCTCCTTTGAAAACGTCGACCCTGACGATGTGAAGGTCAGCGTTAAGGAAGACGCGTTCTATAGGGGTCAGAAGCTCGATGCGTGGACGATTTTCTGCGGGCTCGACGCATATTTTGATATTGGGAATTTCGATTTACGCTATTTCGGCTGCGACCAGGCGTCGTTTGCAACCTACCCGTATTTCCGCATCGATTCGTGGGAAACCGTGGCAACGGGCGAGAAAAACCCCGAGTATTGTCCTTCGACCAACGTTGCCGTGAACGTTTCGTTCCGCCTTTCGACCGATGATGAATGGGTTTCGCGCACAGTGGAAATAGTGCCGTGCGAATCGCATGTGTTCGTCGTAGGCGAGCCCGATGCATCGGGCAATCGCGATGTGGTATGGTCGACCGCGCCCGTAGAGATCGAAGGCGTATTCTCGCCCATCAACCTTTTCAGCGTGAATGCCCAAGAAGCGTTTTTGAAAGCCAACGGCAACATCGACGACGAAGGATACTTGAATGCGCTTTTGCAAGGGTGGAAGGAAGGCGATAGCAGCGTTCCTTATTACTATTCCGTAACGCCTGGCAGGCATGTGATTATCCCTGGCGACGTGACTCCGCTCGACCCTGCGTACCGGGTGCGTTTCCAGACCTATTCGATTGATGAAAGCTATCGATACAACGCCGAGTCGGGCAATAGGAATACCTGTCGTTTGCAAACGCTCGTCGATGTCGACGATTCGGTGATTCGCGAAAACGCCGACGGCACCACAACGCTTTCGGTGCCTCGGGGCGTGCAGGCAATCGATTGCTTCAACGACCAAACGAAACGTTCCGGCTTCGCATTGAGCGTCAATACTATGGAGCTACCGTCTTCGGCTTTGTATATGAATGCGAACTCAGGTGTTCAGGTGATTGATGGCTACCGCGTGGCAAGCGATAATCCCACGTACGCCGCAACCGACGAAGGCATTCTCGAATCGAAAGATGGTACTGAATATATTGGCGTTCCTTACGGCACGACTCAGCTCGATGTGCCCGATGGCGTGAGCCGCGTGGTGGTGCCCGATGTAAACGCGATTGAAACGCTTGTTATACACGCCGACTCGGCCGATGATGTGCCTGATATCGACCTCACGAAACTGCGTAATTGCGATATTGTGGTGGAAGACGACGTGCTCGACGCGTTCATTGTGCGCTATGCCGACGCAATCGAGGAATCGGGCACGCTTTCCATCGCATCTGCGAGCGACCCCGAATGCCAGATGGCCTTCTATAATGGAATGCTTCAAACCGAAGACGCCGTTTTCCGCGTGCCTGAATCGGGCATCGAGAGCGTTCTGGTGCAGCTGCCGTCCCGCATTGAAAAGGGCGCGTTCGAGGGTAATTCGTCAACGACCACGCTTGTTCTCGATAGCGGATCGGAGTCCATCGAGCTCGAAGACGGCTGCCTTGCGGGCGGCAATGTGCAAACAATCGTGTGCAAAACCGAAGAAATGGCGGTCGAGGTCGAACAGCGCAAAGCCGCCGCGGGCGCGCCTAACGCAACGGTAACGGTACTCGAGGGGTCTCGCGAGGGCTTCATCTATTACACGGTGGATGGAAAAACGACCCTGCTTTACGATGACGGTGACACGGAGGAATTCGACGGCACGCTCGTAAACGATGAGGGCAAAACAGTTCCCGTCAATGCCCTCGCTCCCTATGCATTTGCGGGAGATACCTCGTTGAGGTCGGTTTCGCTCGGCGAAAGCGTTTCGTCTATCGGCAAGGGTGCGTTCGAGAATTGCGAGAACCTCCAGGCGTTGTTCATTGGCTCACCGAATACGGTTGATGTTGGGGCAAACGCGTTGAAGGGCTGCACGAATTTGGGCTTCGTGGCTTCGCGCGCGAGTGCCGCAAACTTTGCTACAGCCGAAAACCCCAACGCCGAAGCGTGCACGTGGTATGCCCCGAGCGATGTTTCTGGCGGCTACGACAGCCGATTCGTGCGTATTGACAACGTGAACGATTTCGCGGTCGATCGGCAAGGCGACGGCTCGCTCATTTTGTATGGTTGCCTTGGCAACGAGACGCCCGATGAGGCGAGTTTGCTTTTGGGCACGCCGACGGTTTTGGATGGCACCATCACGCTGCGCCCGACGACGATTGAAATCTTTGGTGCTACAAACACGGCGGGCTTGAATCTCGTGGGTGCCTTCGAGAATACGATGGGCGACTGGACTATCGATTGGTCGAGCGCGCCGAACCTGCAATACATCGATTCTGGCGCATTCGCGGGGTCTGGCATAACGAGCGTTTTTATTAATGCCCCCTCCGTAAAGTTCGGTATAGAGGTAAGTGCCTTCGAGGGGTGTGCAAACCTTACGCATGTGAGCATCACCTCGAAAACGCTCTCTATTGGCGATGCGGCATTCGCGAATTGCACGGCGCTTCAAAGTGCGAGCTTCGTCGCGACTGAAGACCCGACTTCCGACGATTTTCATTACCTCGATAAAAACAATATCGGCTTCGGAGTATTCTCGGGCGATGTCGCGCTTGCGAGTCTCACGGTGGGAAGCCCTGTGCCGCAACTTTTGCGTCCTTCGCCGGGAATAGGCTATGTTTTCGACGCCATGACCGGCGTCGAAGACGTGGCCGCTCGCATTTCGCTTCATGTTCCCGAAGGCGAAGAACAAGCCTATATAAATGCGTGGGTTTATAACCTCGTGGGATACAGCGACTACGATGATTACTATAGCGTCATTATGTGGGACATGCTTATGGACGGCATTTGGCCGACTGAGGAAAATATTCGCGCCCGCATGGCGGAAAACTTGCTTGAACCCGAAAACCGCCTTCGCACAATGCTCGGCTTGCCAGCCGTTGAATCATCGACGGTGGTTGTGGTCGAATCAAGCGATTCAATCGATTTGGAGGAGTGAAGAGCCAGGTGAGATGAAGAAGGAGTGCAAGGGCAACTCTTGCCCCCCCCCTTCAATTGTTCTGTCCTATTTTCTTTAGGTGGAGTATTATTGCGGTGTCGCATGGCGAGCGCCGCGTCCAAGTCGAGCGGTGAAAAACAACGGAAGCAGGAACGCATATGGATGACGCAATACAAGAGCTGTCGAATTCGCAAGTGCAGGAGCAGATTGCACTCCTGCTCAACGAATATCCTGTGGTACGTCTTATTTCGAAGGGCGATGTGTTCTGCAGCAAATGCCTGCTCTTTGAAGAATGCGGAAAAATGGTCGCCGAAGAGCTTTTCGACCAAGGCGGTGGGGAAAAAGATTGGACGCTGCATTTGGCGGGCGAAAGCTTCAAGGCCACGGCTCGCTATGTGAGTGTCGCCGGTGACCCGCGCGTACTTTTGTGCGTATCGGCTCCTGAAGAGGAAATTAACCTGCGCAGTCGTCACCTTCTGTATATCGATGCTTTGACGGGTGCGTTCAATCGCCGCTTCTATGAAGACGAACTGCGTCGCCAGCGTATTTTCGCGGGCGTTGCTGTTATCGATTTGGACGACTTCAAGCTTGTGAACGATTCGCTGGGTCACCATACGGGCGATTTGGCGCTGCATGCCGTTGTGAAAGCAATGAAGCGATGCGTGCGCGACTCCGATATGTTCGTGCGTTTCGGCGGCGATGAATTCTTGCTTGTCATGCCGAATATCGACCAAGAAACCTTTTCGCGTCGCCTTCACGCCATATGCGACGCCGTGTCGCAAACGCCAATACCGAATCACGATAATCAGTTTCTTTCAGTGAGCATTGGCGGCGTTATTGCCAATGGCGAAACCGTCGAGGCCGCTATGCAGCAGGCCGATGGGCTCATGTATCGCGCGAAAAACAAAAGGGGCTGCGTGGTTACCGATATCGACCCCCTTGAGGCGAGCGAATACCACAAGCCGCTTTTGCTTATCGTCGACGACGCCGAGATGAATCGCATGATTTTGCGGGAAATGCTTGGTGGCGAATACGAGGTTATCGAAGCCGTGAACGGGCTTGAGGCTGTGAAGTTGCTGCAAGAGCATGGCAAAGAAATCTCGCTCGTGCTGCTCGATATCATTATGCCCGAGATGAGTGGTTTCGACGTGCTTTCCCATATGGTGGCTAGCGACCTCATCGACGACGTGCCCGTTATCATGATTTCTGGCGAAAACTCCGACGATGCGGTGCTACGCGCTTACGAGCTGGGCGCTTCCGACTATATTGGCCGGCCGTTCGATGCGCGCATAGTGCGCCAGCGCGTGAGCAACATCATGCGCCTGTATGCTCGTCAGCGCAGGTTGAGCGCTCTGCTTTCGCGCCAGTACTACGAGCGTGAAAGGGCAAACGGCATTCTGCTGGACGTTATGGGCGGCGCCATGGATATGCACAATGGCGGAAGCGGCCCGCACGCGTGGCATGTGCGCGTCATCACCGACATTCTGATTGAGTGTCTTATTGCCAAAACCGACAAATACGACATTACGGGGGAAGACCGCTCGAACATCGCGACGGCTTCCATGTTGCACGATATTGGCAAGTTGGCTATTCCCGATGCCGTGCTCGACAAGCCGCAGAGCCTGACGAGCGAAGAATTCGAGATCATGAAAATGCATACCGTGAAGGGTGCCGACATGCTCGCCGGCTTGGATGCATGCGAAATGTATCCCCGGTTTTTCCGAACGGCGTGCGATATTTGCCGTTGGCATCACGAACGCTGGGATGGCAGCGGTTATCCCGATGGGCTGAAGGGCGAACAAATTCCCATTTCCGCACAGGTCGTTTCGCTGGCCGATACCTACGATGCCCTGAGGAGCGAGCGCGTGTACAAAAGCGCGATGCCTCATGAGCGCGCCGTGGAAATGATTCTTCATGGAGAATGCGGCGAGTTCAACCCGCTGCTCATAGAGTGTTTTGAAGAATCGAGCGATCGCATCGCAGATGCGGTTGATGCGTCGATGCGCGACGCCCTGGGGAGCAACAAAGGCAAAGGAGTTAATGCATGACGACTCTCGAACAAGCGTACCACGAGCTTGGTGCCGATTATGAAGGTGTCACGAACCGTCTAATGGGCGATGAATTGGTAGCGCGTTTTGTAGGCAAGTTTTTCGAAGACGAGAATTTCGCCAAACTCGGGGAGGCTCTAGCGGCACAAGACGTGAAGGCGGCGTTCATGGCGGCTCATACGCTGAAGGGCGTGTGTCAAAACCTCGGGTTCGACAATTTGTATGCGCCTTCAAGCGAGCTTACCGAGGTGCTTCGCGCTGGCAGCCTCGAAGGTGCCGACGAACTATATGCAAAGGTTGCAGCCGAGTATCGCAGAATGGAAGAAGTGCTCAAGCCCTGCTTGTAATGCGCGCGCCATCCGGGCGCTTCGCGTTTCGCTCGAGGAGGCAGGCACCGCCCGCGCAATCTGTCGTTTTCGAACGGCTGGTTTTTCATAAGAAGAAAGAGGGAAGCGACTTTGACCGCATTCCCTCTTTTCGTATGCTTGAACGCTGCGCCGCCATTGGCGGGTGCGGTGCATGGCAATGCCTGTCGATTACAGGTGCTCCGCATCGAATCGGCGAATGAGCGCTTCTTGGTGATTGGCGTAATTCAAGGCCGTTTCCTTGGTGATCTTGCCTTCCTTGAAAGCGGCGAACAAGGCCTGATCCATGGTCTGCATGCCGGCTTTCGCGTTCGACGCGATAACCGAATCGATCTGGTATGCCTTTTCTTCGCGAATCAAATTGCGAATAGCAGTGTTCATGATCATGATTTCGAACACCGGCATGCTTCCGCCATCGATGGTGGGCACGAGCTGCTGGGCCACCGTGGCTTGCAGCACCATGGAAAGCTGAATGCGCATTTGGCGTTGCTGGCTCGGCGGGAATGCATCAACGATACGCTCGACGGTGTCGGCGGCGCTGGTGGTGTGCAGCGTGGAGAGCACGAGCTGCGCCATTTCGGCCGCGTTCACCGCGGTGCCGATGGTTTCGGCGTCGCGCATTTCGCCAAGCAGAATCACGTCGGGGCTCTCGCGCATGGCCGAACGCAGCGCCTCGGGGAATGTTGCGATGTCGGTGGGCACTTCACGCTGCGTGATAATGCAGCTGCCATGCTTATGCACGTACTCGATGGGATCTTCCATCGTAATGATGTGCCCCGTGCGGCCATGGTTCATGCGGTCGAGCAAACATGCGAGCGTGGTCGATTTGCCCGAACCAGCGGGGCCGGTAATGAGCACAAGGCCCTTCTTCACATCGGCAAGCTCCATGACCTGCTCGGGAATGTTCATTTCTTCAGGCGTGGGCAGCCCAAAGGGAATCACGCGAATGACCGCGCCGTACGAGCCGCGCTGGCGGAAGATGTTCGCGCGGAAACGCCCGACGCCGGAAACCGCGAAGCTGAAATCGTCGTCGTGATTCATGCTTCGTTCGAACGGTCCCATATCGCGGCCGGCAAGCTCATAGATGCGCGAGATGAAATCCTTGGTGTCGGCGGGGGTGAAAGCAGCGGTATCGGTACGCACGTGCACGCCGCCCGCTTGGTATGAAAGCGGCAACCCGGCGTTGATAAACACGTCGGAAGCTTTGACATCGATCATGTTCTTCAAAAGGCTCTGCAAATCCATGCTAACTCCTCGCGAATCTATTTCGTGTTGTCCGAAGACCACAGCTCGTCTTGCGGCATTTCTTGTGTTGTCGTCAATTTCCATTCTTCAATAGAGACCGACGTGTTTTCACGGGTGACTTTCGCGCACAGCGTCTTGCCGCTCGGCGCCGAAATGGTGAAGGTGACCGTTGAACCATCGTATTTCGATTCGATGCTCAAATCGCTTGCGCCCTCGGCGGTTTTCGCGTTGTTCGCGATGGCTTCGAGCTTGGTGGTCGTGAGCGCCGCCGCGACGTCGCCCTGGTTAAGCGATTCCTCGATGCCTGCGACCATGCGTTGCCCGCATGAGTCGATCGCGTATGTTTCGGCGAGCGATACCGCCTGGCGATCGGCCATGGCGGCCTGCGCGTTTGCGGTGCTTGCGCACAGCATGGCGAGCACGGCCAAAAGCAACGCGGCGATAAGCGTGACCAGCGTAATGGGGCCAACGCGCACGCCTTCGGTTCTCCTTGTCATTGCGCGCCTCCTTCCATATAACGCTGAGCCTCGAGCGAATAGACCTCGCCTGCATCGTCGCTAACGTCAATGCGAATGGTATGCATGGTGCCTGTTGCCGCAGCTTCGCTTTCGACGGTGCGGCTTACGTGGAAGTTCGTGTCGTTTGCGCCGGTCACGTCGACTGTGCCGCTTTGGGCGGCCTGAGGGTTCGCTTCGAATTCCTCAGCGGCGTTTTGCGCCACGACGCAGGCGGCCGAGAGCTTGCTTGCGTCCGAAGATGCCTGCCATGAATGGGCGAACATCTGCGTGAACACAGCCAAGCATGCGATAAGGAAGAAAAGCAATACGAGCGATTCGACCAAGAATGCGGTATTTGTCCAGTTCGAACGGCGTTTATTGCGTTGCGCGGCGTTGTTGCGCGCCATGAAGTCATAGCGTTCTTGCCGAGGCATACTAAGCACCCCCTTGCACACTGCGCAGTGCTACGTTCGACGTGCCCTGGTCGGTGGTTATGCTTAAAAGACCCTTCGAATAGGTGAATTCGAATGTGTCGGAATCGGCCACGACCGATGCTTTTTCGGGCGTGTACGGGGTTCCGGCAATGCTGTATTCCTGCAAAACTCGACCTTGGTACAAATAGAAGCGCGTTTCGAACGTGCCCGATTGCAACTCTTCCACAATAACGAGCGAACGACCCTCGGGGCCTGTTCCTGTTGCAATAGCCCCCTGGGCGTCATTGGCATGCACGGCGTTGCACACGAGGGCGGCGCCCTGGCGCGAGTTGCTGCTTTGCGCAGCCGAATCGGTAATCGACTTGTACACGAGCGCGCCCGTTGTGAGCGCCAGCAGCAGCGCGATAAAGAACACGCCTAAAACCAACTGGGGAAACATGCGCTTGGACGAAAACGTTCGCTGCTCGCCTTCGAGCTCAAGGTTGGCGAGCGAGGAATAGGCGCGCGTGCGCTGCTCGGCTTCGAGCTCTTCGGGTGTGGGTGCCATTTCTTCATGCATGTTCATCGCGGCGTCACCACCACGGTCGGCATCACGTTGTCGGCGAAGCTTTCGTAAGAAACCACGTAGTCATCGTCGTTGATCACGACGCCGTAGTTCTCTTCCAAATGCTCCAAAGACGCCGGGTAGCTGCCTTCAATCGCGCAGCACTGCTTAGCTGCGTTTATGATGCTCTCGCGAAGAGCCGCCGCGCCCTGCTCGCGCGCATGCGTTTGCAGCACGCCCACAATAAGGAACGCTGCAACGAGCACGCAAGCCACGGCGCACGCCACGGCTATGCGGCGCGTGCGGCGTTTTGCGAGTTGCTGGTCTGTTATTTCGTGAAACATGGCGCGGCCTTACGCAATCGATCCCATGATGCCGATGAGCGGCAGCATAACGGCGATGAGCGTGGCGCCAACTGCCACGGTAAGGAATGCGGCGAGCGTCGGCTCGACGCTGTCGATGGCGGCATCGATTTGCGCGTTCGCGTCTTCGAAGAAAATGTCGGAAAGGTTGCGCAGAACTTCGTCGGTCGAGCCCGAGCGCGTGTACACCAAAAGCATGCGGCCGTATACGGGTTCGAACACTTCGTTTTCCACAATGGCCTGGCCCAAGCTGCGCGGGTTGTCCAAATCGGTCATGCTCGTGAGCGTGGCCTGCAGCTTCGGCATAAGGGTTTCATGGTCGACCGTCGCTATGGCTTGGCGCAGCGCCTCTTCTTCCTGCACGCCGCTCGCGACGAACGCCGCAAGCGCGTTGGTGAAGCGCGACAAGGCTATTTGATACATGGCCTGGCGCGTTGCGGGGAATTTTTCGAACAGCTTCGCGACGCGCATGCGCCCGCTTTCGTTATGGGAAAGCCCCCATAAAACGAGCGCGGCGATGGTGGCTGCGAGCACTACGATAAGCGCGATCCAGCCAATGGCGACGGAAACGCCCACCATCGAAAACGACCCGCTTGTCAGAGAACCCGCGATATTGTCGTAGGTCTTCGAGAAGATGGGCAAAATCCAAATGACGGTGAATGCTAAAATGATGCTCATTACGCACAGCAGCGCCGCCGGGTAGCCAACTGCGTTTTGCAGTTTCGCGAACGATCGCCTCTCGCTGTCGTAATACGAGCCAAGGCTGCGCAGCACGCGCTCGGTGCGGCCCGACGCTTCGCCCACGCGCACCATTTCTACGGCGTAGGCGGGAAAAGCCCCCGCCGCCTGCATCGATTCCGAAAGGGTCTCACCGGCAACCAGGTGCGAATACACCTCGTCGCACACGCGCTTGAACTGCGATTCCGCGCGATTTTCCGAAAGCATGTGCACCGCTTCGTCGGTTTGCACGCCTGCAGCGAGCATGGTTGCCACGCTTGAGCAAAACGCGCTAATGGCGCTGCTTTCCAAGAGTTTATCTGCCATCGCATCTCCTCGTTTCCTCATATAACGCTCGTATTGTCCCACGTTTTGCCTGCGGTGGGGGCACCAGAGCGAATTTTTTGCCGGCACCTAGTACACAAATCGGTCGGTATAGCTCTCGCCGTTGCCCACGTTTTCACCGCCTCCGCTTGCTGCGAAGGTCAAATCGACGCGGCTCCATGTGTTTGGATCAACTCTGAATTGAGCGCTTTTCCATGTGCCGTCGATATACACCATGATCCATGCGTGATAGATATCGCCCGGCGAAACGTATCCCGTGACGATTTTGGTGGGAATGCCTTGGCTGCGCAGCATGGCCGCGCCCAGGCTCGCGTAATCGAAGCAGATGCCCGTGCCGCTCGCGAGCGTTTCGTCGGGGCTGGGCACATATCCGGTCGCGCTCTTCAGCTGCGCGGCTTTCGCGTCGTCATACGATACGTTGTCGACGATCCATGCGCATACGGCCTCGAGTGCCTCGGCCTCGTTCGTCGCGTTCGCAACGAGCTCGCGGGCCTTTTTCACGCACGCGCTTTCCTCGTTGAAATCGCAATACACGTTAGGCCTTATGAAAGGCGCGAACTCGCTTTCGAGCGAAACATCGGCCGTGGCGCGGTAAAGCTCCACGTAGTTGTTTTCCTGCGTGTTCAACATAATGCGGAAGGTGTAGGCGCCATTGCCGAAGGTGAGCGGGCATACGATGGGCGTGCCGTTGCTCGGCAGGTCGTAGTTCGCGCTGTAATCGCCTTGCGTGATTTGGAATTTCAGGTGCGCGTCGTTTGTGGCACAGGCTCCCACGAAGCCGCTCGCGGTTTGGCTTGTGTCGATGCTCGCGGCGCCGTCGCCGGTGGCGGCCTGGGCGTTGAATGCTGCGGGCGTGATGCTTGTTGCAGGGGAAAACGCGGCGCCTTCTGCCTGGTTGGCCTGGCCGCAGCCGGAAAGGCTTGCGCCAAAAAGAAGGGTGAAGGCGAAGGCGGCAAGCGCAGTGAACAGACGCGCCCCGCATGTGGACGCGTGCGGCAGGGCGGGGTTTGCGCAAGACGTTTTCATCGAGGGTCAGTATATACCAATGAGTGGGGTGCGGTGACGGCTGCAAGGGCTCGCGATTGGGCCCGCGAGGGCGGCGCTTTCTGCGCGTGCGGGCGCAATGCCTGCGTGTGCAGGCGCAATGCCTGGATTCGACGGTCGTTTTCCGAATTTGAAGAGGAGCCTTGAATGGCTTCTCGTATTTGGACGGGCGGGCAATGTGAAACACCTGCGTAGGTCGTAAATGAAACAAGAATTGAAACAATTTGTAAATTTGTCAGAGCGGCTCAATGAGCAGGCATTATGGAGGCAGCCGATTCTTTTGTGTTGTATACGTAGATTTACTTTAGTGGTAAAATTATCCCGATTAGGTAGTGCCATGTGCCACCCCTGGTCCAAAATTGGACACAACGCTTTGTTTGGGGAAGGGCGCATGTGCCGCCGAAAATGGTAAAGCAACCGATCGAAGGCAAACGGTTGATGGGGTGGATTGAAATGAATGAGAAAACGAAGAAGGCTCAAAAGACCAAGACGGTCACAAGCCTGGCCGACCGCTATTCGTTTGGGCACAAGGCCCTTTCGGTGGTGTTGTCGGTTGTTCTGTTGGGCTTTGGTTGGCCTGCAGTAAACCCGGCTGAGGTGTTCGCGAACGACGACACCGCCGCGCAAAGCGAGGTCGCACAAACGCAGGAAGGCGCGACGGGCGCGACCGATGGGTCTGCCACGCAGCAGGCGGAGTCGGCATCGAGCGAGCAAGCGGTTGAAGCTTCTGCCGCCAATCAGGCCGCCGATACGAATTCGGCTGCTTCGTCAAACGTTGCAGCGCCGAGCGAGCAGCCTGCGACGCAGCCTTCTGCGAACAAGGCAGCTTCAACCGATGTTGCTCAGGCGAAATCTGAATACGACATCGCGCTTGAGCTGAACAACGCATCCATCAAAAAGGCCGACGGAACTGAAGCCGTTATCAGCCTGCCCGCAACTAAGGTCACCGTGCCTGCGGGCGCCGATTTCAAATTCACCGTGGTACCCGATAACGGCTACAAGCTGAATCGTGTGCTCGTAAACGTTGGCGGCCAGCAATCGCCCCTTGCTGCCGACGATGCCGATGTTTATGCCATTGAGGCCTCTGCCTTCGAGGCCGGCGTGACCATCACCCTTGAAACTGAAAAAGACGAAGCTACTGCGCAGCCTACCGCCCCTGCGCAACCTATCACCGATTCCGCTGTCGAATCGGGCAGCACTGGCGAGGCAAATGGCAACGATGCTGCCTCTGCCGAGGAAACGTCCAATGCCGATTCGAACGGTACCGCCAATAAAGAAGAATCGAATGCCGACGATGAGCAAGCTCCCGAGCAAAACAACACCGGTTCGCTGTTCGATAGCATTTCCGGTTTTCTTTCGGTGCTCGGTGACAATGCCGTAACGGTGGGGAATACCAAGGCCAAGGCTGATTACACGGTTAAGGTTGGCGAGACCACGACCATTAAGGGCTCTGGCAGCTATAGCACCTGGGAGTCTTCGGATAAAGCGGTCGCTACGGTTTCGGGCGACTACTATAACAGCACCGCAACGGTGACTGGAAAGAAGGCCGGAACGGTAACTATCACCCATAAATATTCTGTGTATAACTGGGACAACTGGGGTTGGGATAATAAAACCGAAACCTTTACGGTAGAGGTAACGGCGAAAACGGTTACAAGCCTTACTATTTCCGGTGCCAGCTCGGTCAGCCAGTTTAAAACTATACAGCTCACCACGAACGCATCCGATGTCACATGGACGTCGAGCGATTCCTCCATCGCCACTATTGACGCGAGCGGCAAAGTGACTGGTGTGGCTGAAGGAAAAGTAACTATTACGGCGACCGCCATTACCACCGAGGGCAAAGTGCTCACAGCAACGCATGATATCACGGTAACGAAGTCGACCGCTCAAAAGAAAGACGCAAAGCTCTTTTTCTTGAAGAGCCCGACGAACAATCCTGATTCGAACTCGGCGGGCGATTGGTTCCCGACTGGCGGAAGCAGCGACCTTAATGTCAAAGTAAATGTTGACGGCGCTGCTTTTAGCGGCGTAAACACATGGGACAACGTTGCGAACCGTGTCGTAAGTTGGCCCGATGGCTCCACTGGTGCCACTTGGACGTTGCCGCGCGCCAACTCCTATTGGAGTCAGGTTTTCAACAACTATAAAAAAGAGATACAGGACAATCTGGACGTCTCGATTACCGAAAATGACGTCGAGGCTATTATTCTGCACCCGTATAAAATTTCGAACAACAGCAGTGGCTACCATCTCGACTGCAAAGTTGAAATCAAAGTTAAGCAAGTTGTGACGGCGACGTTCTGGATTCAGTCTCCTGGTGCGACCGGCTTTGACAAGCAATACTCAGTTTCGACGCTTGAGGTCAAGGATGGTGTGGCACAGGTTGTTGCTCCCGAGGCTCCTGAGGCGGAGAAGACTGTCAACGGTACGAAGTACAAGTTCATGGGTTGGTATTCCGACCAGGCCTGCACGCAGTCGGTTACCTTCCCCGTTACGACAAGTGAAAACGTTTTCTATCACGGCAAATATGTGCCCTGCGACCAGTCAATCCAGGTGAACTATTATCTCGAGGGAACGACGACGCCCGTTGCGCCGTCTAAGACCCTTACCGGATATATGAAAGGCCAAACGGTCACGCAGGAGCCAATCGCTATCGTTGGATACACTCCTGTATCCAACGAAGCCAAGATGGGCGTTGTGGGTAACGATGCTTCGATCGATTTCTACTACACGGCGAATACCGTTAACTACAAAGTTGAATACTACTGGAATGGTTCTGATAAACCGTTTGCCACCGACAATGCTTTCGGCAAGTACGGCGAAACCATCAATAACATCGAGCCTAAATCGTTCAGCGGTTATACCGCGGTAAGCAACGATGCCCAAAGCCTCAAGCTTTCGATTGACGAAAATCAGAACGTTGTCAAGTTCTACTACTACAAGAACGTGACGCTTACGGCGAATTCCGATACCAAGACCTATAACGGTTCTGAGCAAAGCGTCGACGGATACGCGACTAATCTGTCCGAAGGAACGAGTGCTTCCTTCGACGATGTTACGCTCAATGGCGGCAAAGGTACCAACGTTGGCGACTATGCCTACACGTTTGCCGACGGCACCGTGGGCAAAGTGAGCACCGACAAAAACTATATTGTTACCGAGGCGAACCCTGGCAATTTGCATATTAGCCCCGTTACCGATGAGGTTACTATCACCATTACTGGCCACAAGGGCGGCGAGAAATACAATGGTGAAGAGCAGACCGTCGAGGGTTATGACATCGTCGAAACTACGCTGCCGACCGGCGTTGCTGCGAGTGATGTTGCGTTTGCTGGCACGGCGTCCGTTTCCGGCACCAATGCCAATACATATATGATGGGATTGAAAGACACCCAGTTCTCGCTTTCTGGCGATGCGGCAAGGAACTACACCCAAGTGAAGTTCGAAGTCACAGACGGTGAGCTCAACATTGGCAAGCGTCAGATTTGGCGCATCACCCCTGACGGTCAAAAGAATTACGATGGTGCTCCGCTCGTTCGCAAGGGTGACCTTAATGACAAGAGCAAGTATCTTGATCCTGCCCATGCTGACGAGGACGATGACTTTATTGATGGCGAAGGCTTTGCAGGCAAGGAAACCTTCACCTGGAAAGAAGATGCTATCCTTCCGGGCGAATACGAGAATACCGTCTCGAACATCTCTTATAAGGATGGTACTAACTCCGAGAACTATGATGTGCATATCGCCAATGGGAAACTGAAAATTAACGAGCCCAGCGAGGCTGAGAAGCACGAGATAAAGATTACCGCCAACTCTGCGGATGCCAAATATGACGGAGAAGACCATAGCGCAACTGGCTTTACCACCGGCAGTCTTACCTTCAATACCAAGAATGGCTTGGTTACTTATAAGCTCGAAGGAGTGGCTACCTCTAATCCTACTAAGAAGGATGCCGGCGATTACGAGAACGCTATCGACCTCTCCGAGGCCAAGGTGCTTGACGAAAAGGGCAATGATGTCACTGAGCTCGTTAAGTTAACGCCTACCAACGGCAAGCTCATCATTGCTAAGCGTAACGTGACGCTTGTCTCTGAGTCTCGGAGCTTCACCTACGATGGCCAGGACCATGATTGGCAAAATGTGAATGTCGACCCCAGCTCCGATGGCTTCGCCAACGGCGAGAGCGTTACCTATAAGGATTTCGCTTCGATCAAGAGTGTCGGAACTAAGGACAATTCTTTTGATTACGATTGGAGTAACGCCAAAGAGCAGAACTACAACATCGACAAGCGCTACGGCTCTCTTGTCGTGAGCACTGGCGACATCTCTAAATACGTGACTCTTAAAACGACAGATGTCGAGGAGACCTACAACGGCGGGAACCATGTTGCGGGCGAGGCTACCGCTACCGACGCCAACGGCAACAATCTGGTGATTGAGTATCAAAAGGCTGACGGCAACTGGACCACCGACCGCAACGAGGTCTATGCCGTGAATGTCGGCGAGTACGGAATTGTGAATGTCCGTGTCTCTTCTCCTGCGAACTATGGTGAGGGCAACTACGTTACTGGTACCGAGAAGCTCGTTGTTGAGCCCGTTGACATTGAACTCACAGCAAAAAGCGATAATCAGCCGTACAACGGCACCGCTCTGACTAACAATGGTTACGACATCACTAACGGTGCTTTTGTTGGCGATGAGGGTTTGGGCTCCGTGACTGTTTCTGGCAGTCAGCTTGAGGTTGGTAGTTCCAGCAACGTGATTGACGCGTACGTGCTCAAGGGCAATACGAAGGCTGAGAACTACAACATCACCACCAAGCCGGGTACCCTCGAGGTCACTGCTTCGCAAGTCGCCGTTGTCGTTAAAATCAGGGGCAACAAGAACTCCCAGAAGTACGACGGCACCGAGAAGAGCGCCTCTGGCTTCGCCGTTGCCGGCGTGACTGTCGACGGCCAGGAGTCCAGGCTCTACCCTGCGGCCGAAACAGACTTCGCCTTCAGTGGCACCGCCACCGCGGTACGCACCAATGCTGGCACTACGAATATGGGCCTTACGGCTGGTCAGTTCACTAACGTCAACAAGAACTTCTCCAACGTCACCTTTGAGATCGTTGAAGACGGTTCTGTGACCGTCACCCCGCGCGAGGTCACCCTGACTTCCGCAACCGATGAAAAGCCCTACGACGGCACTGCGCTCACCAACAGCAACGTTACCGTTTCTGGCGAAGGCTTTGTTGCTGGACAGGGCTTCACGGCTCAGGTGTTCGGTTCCCAGACCAACGCTGGCTCGAGTGACAACACCTTCACTTATGAGCTCACCGGCGGTGCGACCGAGGGCGAGAACGGCAACTACACTATTACAAAATCCGAGGGCACGCTGACAGTTGACCCCATTACGGCCCCTGTAACGGTCACTATTGTTGGCAACACCGTAATCGGTACCTACAACGGCAAAGAGCTTACGGCCGAGGGCTATACCTTTGCGTCTGACAATAAATACTACACGCTGGACAAAGTTGTGTTCTCTGGCAATAGCAAGGTTGCCCGCACCGATGCTGGCAAAACCGAGATGGGCCTGACCGGTAAGTTCTCCAACGCAGATACAACCAACTTCAAGAATGTCACCTTCAAGGTGACCGACGGTTGCGTTGACATTTCCAAGGCTGACGTGACCTTGAAGTCCGCCAACCTCACCAAGCCCTACGACGGTACGGCCCTCACGAACAAAAATGGCGGCGAGAGCGAGACTCCGCTTGTGATTTCCGGCTTCGCCGAGGGCGAGGGCGCGACCTATACCTTCTCTGGATCCCAGACCGTTGTCGGCTCGAGCGCTAACGCCTTCAGCTACACGCTGAACGAAGGCACCAATGCCGATAACTACAACATCACCAAGACCGAGGGTACGCTGACCGTCGCCAACCGTGACGCCAAGTACGAGATCACGGTCAAGGCCAACTCCACCGCCGCTACCTACGATGGCAAGCAGTACTCCGCCACTGGCGTCGAGAACAATGAGTTCGTGGTCGAGGGCAACACGTATACCGTCTCTGGCCTTACCACCGAGGACCCGATCCAGACCAACGCGGGTACCTACTCCAACAATATCACCGGCACCGCTGTGGTGACCGACGCCCAGGGCAATGATGTTACGAGCGAGTTCGAGGTCAAGACCGAGAATGGCTCTCTCGTCATTGACAAGGCCACCGTTACCATGAAGTCTGCTTCTGGCGAGTGGACCTACAACGGCAAGGAGCACGTCAAGCACGAGATGGAGTCCGTGAACGGCTTCGCCGAGGGCGAGGGCGCGACCTTTACCTACACCGGCGCTATCACCAACGTTGGCGAGGCAAAGAACACCTATGCCTACACGCTTAATGCCAATACGAGCGCAGACAACTATATTTTCTCTGAGCCTGAGTACGGCACCCTGAAGGTGAACCCGGTTACCGATAGGGTTACTGTCACCATCAAGGGCAAGCGGGACACCAAGCCTTACAACGGCTCTGAGCAGTTCGTGACCGGTTACGAGTTCATCTCGAATAACAGCCTCTACACCCAAGACAGCGTTAAGTTCACGGGCGATGCGACTGCCAAGGGCACTGCTGTTGGCACCTACAACATGAACCTTGCCGCGACGCAGTTCTCCAACATCAGCGAGAACTTCTCCAACGTTGAGTTTGTGGTTGAGGATGGCTGGCTCAAGATTAAGGGCGGCGAAATCGACCAGAATGGTGTTGAGTGGACCCTCAATAACCTCCAGAAGAAATACGACGGCAATACGTATGCTGCAGGAACCGCAACGGCGAAAGACAAGTTTGGCAACAGCCTTACGGTTGAGTACAGTACCGACGGCGAGAAGTGGACGACCGACCCGAACACCATTACCGCGAAAAATTACAGCGATAGCAAGCTTGTCTGGCTTCGTGCAACCGGCTCAAATTATGCAAAAGGCGAATATGCCTACAGCGACGAACCGGAGCAACTTATCATTGGCAAACGCCTATTGACCATGACGTCAGCCAGCGATGGTAAAGCGTATGATGGTACGCCTCTGAAAAGGAATGCGCAGTCTGATGTAGCTGTGACCAGAGACGGCTTTGTTGACCGCGAAGGCGCTACGTACGACATCACCGGCTCGCAGATGGAAGCTGGCAGTTCCGAGAACACCTTTACGTATGAGTTGAATGAAGGCACGCTCGCTGAGAATTATCAAATCGTTCTTGTGCCTGGTACGCTCACCGTTACGGCGAATGAAAATGAAGTCGTCGTTTCGATTCAAGGCAAGCACGACGCAAAGGAATATAATGGCCAGTCTCAAAGCGTTGAGGGCTATGAGATAGTAAGTATCTCCAACGACAAATACACCTCCAGCGACTTTGGGCTCGCCACTGAAGGCGAGGCAAAAGCGGAACGTACGGATGAAGGCACTACATATATGGGCCTTACGTCGAGCGACTTTGTGAACAAGAGTGGCAACTTCACTAACGTTACGTTCCAAGTAACCGATGGTTATATCACTATCACGCCCAAGGACGTCAAGACCGGTGAGAACATGACGGTTGAGGCTCCTGCGGACGTCACGTACAACGGCCAGCCTCAGCAGGAGAAGCCTCTTGTCAAAGATGGCGAGAAGACCCTGATCGAGGGTACCGACTACACGCTTTCCTATAGCTCCGACACCACCAACGCTGGTGCCGTTACCGTGACCGTTACCGGTAAGGGCAACTACTCTGGCAGCGTCGACGTGACCTATCAAATCCTCAAGCGCCCTGTGACTCTTACCAGCGCGACAGACTCGAAACCTTACGACGGCACTGCTCTTACCAGGCCTAATGTCACCGTTGCGGGCAGCGGTTTTGTTGACGGCGAGGTCACCAACATCCGCGCTACCGGCTCTGTGACCACGGTTGCCGAGGGTGAAGTTGTCAATACCATCGATTACGACGAGGGCGTCAACTTCAAGGTGGGCAACTACGACATCACCAAGAACGAGGGCAAGCTCTCCATCACTGCGCTGTCTGCGGAGGACGGCCTTACCATCACGCCTAACAATGTCGAGTACACATACAACGCTGAGCCCCACTCCGCTGGTGCAGCCACTGCGACCGCTTCCGTCGTCTGCACTAACGTAAGCCTT
Source organism: uncultured Slackia sp. (assembly GCA_934661005.1). GTDB lineage: Bacteria > Actinomycetota > Coriobacteriia > Coriobacteriales > Eggerthellaceae > Slackia. Next base: position 25,651 of record CAKUIK010000011.1, on the reverse strand, counting down.
GAGTACCGCGTTAAGGGTTCGCCTGATGCCGAATGGCGTAGTAACGTGTCTGAGATTACGGCGATTAATGCTGGTACGGTGACGATTGAGGTTCGCGCCTCTGCCGCCAACTACACTGGCTATAAGTACGCCGAGCAAACCCTTACTATTAACAAGCGCGACGTTGAGCTGACTTCTGCAAGCGCCTCCAAGGTCTATGACGGCACCGCCCTTACTAAGGATTGGGTCGACATGGGTTCGAACCGTGCCGACACTGGCTTCATCAGGTCTGACCTCGCTGGCGATGGCCGGGTTCACGCGACTGGCTCCCAAACTGCGGTTGGCACGAGCGATAACACCATCTCGTACCAGCTCAAAGAGGGCGCTGCGAGCAATTACAATATTTTGCCCAACAAGCTCGGTACCCTTACAGTGACGGCTCAGTCCATCGTGCCCGACCCCGAGAACCCCGAGAGCTACACGGGCGCTACTATTAGCAATCCTTCCGATTCCGTTTATAACGGTGAGGAGCATAAGTGGACCCCTGAGGTCAAGGATGCCGAGGGCAATGCCCTGGTAGAGGGTACCGATTACACGGTTTCCTATGACACGAGTGACTTTATCGACGCCAAGACCATCACCGTTACCATCACCGGCAAGGGCAACTACACCGGCACCGCAACCAAGACCTATAAGATTACGCCTGCTCCGCTCACGGTTAATGCCGAAAGCGACAGCAAGGTCTACGACGGCGAAGCGCTCATCGCGGGTGCCGAAATTAAGGGTCTCGTGGGCGATGAGAAGGCGACTGCCAAGACCGAAGGCTCCCAGACCGAGGTTGGCTCCTCCGCCAACAAAGTCGTGGGCATCGAGTGGGGTACTGCTAAGGAAGGCAATTACTACATCCAGTCTCAGAACGACGGCACCCTGACCGTTACCGGCAAGAGCATTGCTACTTCCGACATGACGATTGGCGCTCTGTCTGACGTTGTATACAGCGGCACCGAGCAGGCGCAGAAGCCTGAGGTCAAGGACGGTGAGAAGACCTTGGTCGAAGGTACCGACTACGACCTGACCTTCTCTGCTGACAAGACCAACGTGGGCACCGTGACCGTTACGGTGACCGGCAAGGGTAACTACATCGGTACCGCGACCCGTACGTACCAGATTACCCCGGCTACTTTGACCGTCACTACGTCCAGCGATTCTAAGACCTACGATGGCGATGCTCTGACTGCAGGGGGATCTATCTCCGGCTTTGTCAATGGTGAGACTGCCGACTTCAAGACCACCGGTACTCAGACCAAGGTCGGCTCTAGCACCAACACTTATGCCATTGATTGGACCGCTGCGGGCAATACCGCCAAGCAGGGTAACTACACTATCTCCGAGAATCTCGGTACCCTCACTGTCACCGAGACCACCGATGAGATCGTTGCGACCCCTGGCAGCTACAGTGGAACCTATGACGGCCAGGCTCACGGCGTTGACGTGACCGTCACCGGCCTGCCCGAGGGCTATTCCGTCAAGAATGCTGTATCTTATGCGACGGCTACTGACGTGACCGACGGCGTGACCGCAAGCGTCGATGAGCTTGTGGTTGTCAACGCGCAGGGTGAAGATGTGACCGCAAACCTCAAGATTACTAAGGGTACCGGCACTATCAAGATTACGCCCGCAACGCTTAAGGTAACCACGTACGGTGCGAAGGCTGAGTACGATGGCAGTGCCCTGACCGCCGACGGCAAGGTTACGGGCTTCGTGAACAACGAGGCAGCGACCTTCACCACCACGGGTTCCCAGACTGAGGTCGGCTCCAGCACCAACTATTACGCCATCGATTGGAACGACACTGCCAAGGAGTCCAACTACACGATTGAGGAGGAGCTGGGCACCCTTGAGGTCACTCAGAACCAGACTTCAATCATGGTGATTCCGCAGGGTGGTTCCAAGCCTTACGACGGCACTGCGCTTACCGGTGCTGGTGTGACCACCTACGGCTTGCCCGCGGGCTATACGCTCACGGCCACAACCAAGGGCTCCGTCACTAACGTTGGCGGCACGACTGCCGAGGTCGATACCTACAGCATTAAGAATGCCGCGGGCGAAGATGTCACCGACCAGTTTGGCAACGTTTTCACCGGTAAGGCTACGCTGCAAGTGACCAAGCGCCCTGTGACGGTTGCTTCCGCTTCCGCGTCTAAGGTCTACGACGGGACGGCGCTTACGAAGCATGAGGCCAGCGTTACCGAGGGTGCGCTCGTGACGGGAGAAAGCTTCACGTACGTCTTCAGTGGCGAGCAGACCACTGTGGGTAGCACATCGAATGCCTACATCGTCAAGGCCGGCGCGAATACCGACCTCAACAACTATGAGATTACGAAGGCGAACGGAACTCTTACCGTTACGGCGCAGTCCATCAACCCCACCGATCCGACCCCTGATGCCTACACTGGCGTTGAGGTTGATTCGCCGAGTGACGTCACCTATGACGCCAACGAACACAAGTGGGCACCGACCGTTATCGGCAAAGATAAGAACGAGCTCATTGAGGGCACCAACTACGACGTGACCTACAGCACCGATGACTTCACCAACGTCACCGGCGTCATCACCGTTACCATCACCGGCAAGGGCAACTACACCGGCACCGTGACCCGTACCTACCAGATCACGCCTGCTTCCGTCGCCCTGAGCTCAAACAGCCATGAGTTTACCTACACCGGCGAGCCTCAGGGCGATGCCACGGTGAACGTCTCGGGCGCGGCTGAGCTCTTCCAGAGCCAGGTCAGCGACCTTAAGGCAACTGGCTCCGTGACGACTGTCGCAGACGGTGTCGTTGACAACCCGATTTCCTACACTTGGAAGGATGGCTTCACCGCCAGCAATTACAACATTGCGACCGAGCTTGGTAAGCTCTCCATCAAGGCCAAGTCCATCGTGCCGACCGATACCAACGGCATGAAGGTGACCGCACCTTCCGATAAGGTGTACGCCGGCGCCGAGCAGAAGTTCGTGCCCGTTGTGACCGACGGCGAAAAGACGCTTGTCGAGGGCGTGGACTACGTCGTTTCCTACACGGGCACCAACGGCGAGGCCAAGGCCGACTTCACCAACGTGACCGGCTCCATTACCGTAACCGTTACGGGCATGGGCAACTACGCGGGCAGCATCGCGCAGTCTTATCAGATTACGCCGAAGCCCTACACGGTTGTGACCGCCGGTGCGACCAAGGTTTACAACGGCACGGGCATCGTGGGCGCCGACCTTGAGGGCAACGCGGTCGAGGGCCTCGTGAGTGATTCCGACGCGGCGTTTGTCGTGACGGGCGAGCAGCCGGGTGTTGGCTCTTCGACCAATACCTACGAGCTCACGTTCGCCAGCGAGCAGATGGCCGAGAACTATACGCTCGCCAGCGAGCAGCTCGGTACGCTCACCGTTACCGAGAACGCCGACGAAATCGTGGTCACCACAACGGGCGGCACCTTCACCTATGACGGCCAGGCGCATGGCGCCACCGTCTCGGTGAGCGAGCTCCCCGAGGGCTACACGCTTGAGAAGGCGGAGTCGAGCGCGAGCGCGACCAATGTCGCTGACGGCACGGTCGTCGCTACCGCCGACACGCTCGTGATTCGCAACGCCCAGGGCAAAGACGTGACCGATAAGCTGAAGATTCGCAAGATCGACGGCGAAATTCAGATCACCCCGGCGCCCCTGAGCATCGAAACCGGTTCTGCCACGAAGACCTATGACGGCAGCGCACTTACCAACGCCACGTTGAAGGTTGACGGCTTGGTTGCGGGCGATGTCGTAACGGGCCGTACGACGGGAAGCCAGACCGAAGTTGGCTCGAGCGAGAACACCTATACCCTGACGTGGGGCGAGGTTGACTCGGAGAACTACGAGATTTCCGAGCAGCTCGGCGTGCTCACTGTTGAGGCTGCCGTGGCTCCGGTTGTTCCTGGCTCGCAGCAGCCTGACGGCCCGGTCGTCGTGCCTCCCACTACGCCTGAGCCCGCTGGCCCTGTAGACGTCGTTGCCGATGCGCTCGAGGGCGCTTACGAAACGGTGACGGGCGACAAGGCAGCCGAGGAACAGATTTACGATTCCGAGAACCCGTTGGGCAAAGAACAAGCCGCGCATTGCTGGGTGCACTGGTACATGATTCTGGTCATGATTTTGACTGCCCTCTACGGTGTTGCGGTGTGGCTGCGTCGTGGAAACCACACGCGTAAGCTGAAGAACGATATGAACAACATTCTTGGTGGTGGCGACGACGGGAAAGATCCGAACGGGTCTCCCGTTGCCACCAGCCATCCCGCGGGAATGGAGGCCTAAGTCATGAAGAAGAGCAATTTCATCGTGTTGGGCGTTTCTGCCGTTGCCGCTGCTTTGCTGCTCGCGCTGTGGTACTACCTGGGCTTTAATCATATCGATAACCCGCTCGATTTGGTTCTTGCCATTGTGTGGTGGGTTGGCATCGTAGTTATCGCGGTGGTTATTGCCCGCCTCGAGCATCAACGCCAACGTCAGATTCGCACGATTTACGTGTCGCCGACCGCGCTGTACAACAGCGAAAGCGGAGTTGTGGGGCTGAAGGGCGCTACGGCGGTCGAGGGCATGCAGGACATTCTGCAGAACCTGGAGTATGGGTTTGACAAAAAGGCGATGCCCGAGCAGGCTAAGTTCGATTATCGCTTTGTGGTGCAGACCGACGAATTCAAGCCTGCCGACGACGAGAAGCAGGAAGAAGGCACCTGGAAGGGGACGGTTATTCGCATCGACCGTGAAAATGGCAACGAGAAAATCGGCTTCGACAGCGAACAGGCATTGAAAGAAGCGCTTGCGGCCGCGTAAAGCGCGGCGGGCTTCGTGTCCAACGCTTGGCGATTGGCCCCATTTCGGTTTGATGTCCTTCCTGAAACACCAGAAAAGGCCCGCTCAACGAGCGGGCCTTTTTGCTTGAATGCAACGAGCGGGGCTTGAGTCTCGAGTGAGCCCCACATGCGTTCTGCCAAGACGCACTTTTTATTCGATAACCGGACTTGAATGCGATGGACGGAGCTGGGCGGGAGAAGGTGCCCTGTGCGTGTGCTCTTTCCTATTCCTGCGCGGTTGTTTTTACGCGTGCGTTTTTATGGGTTGCATTGCTTGCAGGGCGAATAGCCTTCCGAAATAAGCTCGTCGCGTGTCGCTTCGACCTCTTGTTTGTTGCCGCTGGCTATGTCGTCGACCGAAGAGCACGTTGGTCGGTGAAATTTCATGCTCTTAGTGTTAAGCACGTATTCTTGCAGGTCGGATGGGGCGGTTGAACCTTCCCCGGAACCTGCGTCGTTGCTGGGATTCTTTGCGTCGCTCGAACCGGTTGCGCTGTTTGCCCGATTGGCTTGGCTACTTTCGGCATCGCTCTTTGGGGTCGTATTCTTCGTGTTCTCCGAGCGAGTATTTTCGTCGGAGTTTTTGGTGGATGCGCCGCTGGTTTCTTTGCCAGCCGCCGCCGACGCGCTCGTGCCGGTGGTGGTCGCTTCGCCGCCGGTCGCCACACTCGGTACCTCGCCCGATTCCCGGCTTTCGCCTGTGACGTAATCGATTTCCACGCCTGGTTCCACGTTGTATACGAACACGTTGAAGCGAACGGCCTGCCCGCCATCTTCGACCGATTTCGCCTCCATCTGCACGCCGCGCGCTACCAAGTCGTTTGCGGCAAAAATGGGCGTCACGCGATAGAGCACGTGGTTGCCCGTCTGTTTCACGTAGCTTGCCACGATGTTTTCGTAATAGGTCATGCCGACGGAATTCATGGTGCGCGTGCCTGTGATGAGGTTTTTCTCATTGGCGTCTTCGCCGCAAAGCTGGTGCGCGATCAAGTGGCTGCGATTGTAGAGCATTCCCTGGTCGATGAAGTCGTAGCGGCGCTGTTCCCAGCCACTTGGATGAACCTGCGAAATGTCGCCGCGGGGTGCGTTGCTTAGCGTGTCGGTGCCGATACGCGCGAATGCCGCGCCGCAGCGCCCTTCGAAATCGAGGTCCGAGAACTCCATGAATGCGCCGCGTTTGAAGTCGTCATCGGTGAAGCCGGGCTCGCCGTTGTTGACGTTGATGCAAAGCGCGCCCGAGTATTCGGGAATATCGGCAATCTGCACGGCGGCGGGGTTGGCTGCCTGGGAATCGCCGAAAGAGCCGCCGTCGCATGCGGCGAGCGGCAGCGTGCAGCACAGCGCAAGGGCGATGGCGGCAAGCAGCGTCGCAAAACGCGCGGGTATGGTGCGAGATTCATGCTCGCGGGAAGGTATCTGCATCAAAGCGATGCCTTTCTGCATGGGTTGTAGTAAATGCGGGCGCCCCGTTCTCGAATTTTGGGCGGCCCTGCGAAATGCGAGGGCTATTGTATCGCGCATCGCTGCGTTGCAAGGGACATGTCATGATGATGCAATCGCATTGCGGAAGCGCGCCCTACTGGTGGAATTGCATTGCGCGGCGAGACAAGAAAAAACGCACTATAGGAGTGCGATTTTGTCAAAATATCGCACTATAAGAGTGCGTTTTTACCGATAAATCGCACTACTATAGTGCGATTTCGAGTTAAAATCGCACTATAGTAGTGCGATTTGAAAGGTGGTGCTTCATGGAGCGACTCTATGAGTACATGAATCGTCAACTGAAAAGCGTAAATGATGAATTCCACCGATATATGTACGACAAAATCAACTGGAACAATCGCATGATCGGTTTGGTCGGGCCGCGTGGCGTTGGCAAAACGACGCTGTTTTTGCAACGCATCAAGGAGCATCACTCGTCGGCCGACACGTTGTACGTTTCGGCCGAGCATATGTATTTCGCCAGACACTCCTTGTATGGCTTGGCGGAGGAGTTTTTCAAAAACGGCGGCAAATATCTATTTATCGATGAGGTTCATAAATACGAAGGCTGGTCGCGCGAACTCAAACTCATGTATGACTCTCTTCCGGGCCTGCATGTGTATTTCACAGGCTCCTCGGTTCTCGATATCGAGAAAGGTGAAGCCGACCTGAGTCGCCGTGCGCCGAAATACCTTATGCAGGGTATGTCGTTCCGAGAATATTTAGCCGTTCGTCACGGCGTGAATGCTCCATGTCTTTCGCTTGCGGACGTACTTGCGCATAAGGAGGGAATTCCCGGAATCGAGCACCCGTTGCCCTTGTTCAAGGATTATTTGCGCCGCGGATATTACCCCTTTGGCGACGACGAGCAGTTCGACATCGAGCTTGGGCAGGTCATTACGCGAACGCTTGAGGTTGATATTCCTCAGTTTGCGGGCATGACAGCGGCGACCGGTCGTAAACTGAAGCGGCTTATGGCTGTAGTGAGCACGTTGGCTCCCTTCAAACCGAATATGACAAGCTTGGGTAGTCAGATCCAAGTGAGTCGAAACAGCATCGAAGATTACTTGTTGTATATGGAAAAGGCGGGCATGGTAGCGCAGCTGCGCACGAATGCGGGCGGGCTTGGCGCGCTTGGAAAAACCGAGAAAGTGTATCTCGACAACACCAACATCCTATACAACCTCAGTGAAGGCAGCGAAGATATTGGCAATGTGCGAGAGACATTCTTTTTTAATCAAACGCGCGTTGAGCACAAGGTGACCGCATCGAAGATATCTGATTTCGAGATCGATGGACTTACGTTCGAAGTGGGCGGAAAAAACAAGGGCCAAAATCAAATTGCCGAAGCCAAGCATGGATACGTCGTGAAAGATGATATTGAGTTTTCCTGCGGAAACGTTATTCCGCTTTGGGCATTCGGACTCATGTATTAATGCGTCTTTTGCCAAATTGGCTCGAAATCGCTCCTCGTTCCGTCTCGCCTCATATTCCGTTCTGTCGCCGTCAGTCTTTTACGCCTGGGGTTGGTGCTGCCCGCGTGTCTATTACGCAAATTTCAGCAGCTCGGCAGGCGAGTCGATGAGCGCGCCGGGGTTGTTGTTCGTAAGGTGGTCGAGCGTTTGGTAGCCCCATGTCGCGCCAATGGGGAAGGCGCCGGCGTTGTTCGCGACCTGCATATCTACGTCAGAATCGCCGACATATGCTACGCGCCCAATCGGCACGTCGAGCGTTTTCGCGACGAGGGTGAGGCCTTTCGGGTCGGGCTTGCGCGGCACGGGGCCGTCGCCAAGCGCGAAATCCATGAGGTCGGCGAAGTAATGCTTGGTCAGAATTTGCACGCCGCCGTCGTATTTGTTCGACAGCACGGCGAGCTTCATGCCGCGCGCCTTCAGCTCGGTTAGGGTGTTGAGCATACCGTCGTACACGGTCGTTTTCTGGTTGCCCACTTCGTCGTAGCGCGCTTTCCACCAGGCGAGTGCTGCTTCGGCGGCGTCGTCGGTCAAGTCTTGCGGCAGCGCTTGCAGAATGAGCGAGCGCAGCCCGTTGCCGATCATGGCCAAAATTTCCTTGGTGGTATGCGTGGGGTAGCCGAAATGCGTGAGCGTTTCGTTGGTCACGTCGACCAGGTCGGGCAGCGAATCGAGCAGCGTGCCGTCCATATCGAACACGAACGCCTCGAGCGGTTCGTGGGTGCGAAGCAATTCCATCGCGTGATCCTTTCGTGTTGGCGCAGCCGTGCCGCGCGGGTATTGACCGCTTCGCAGTATAACCGCCGCATTTGACGCGTGTGTGGAAGAGGCCGGCCTGCGGCTGTCGGCCGGCCTCTTCCGCCGTGCGCGCGTTCCGCGTCGCGTCTGCCCTAAGGCTTCTGTTGCTTTCCCGCCGCATCTGGAAATTGGCGCGTGAGCATGTATTATGAGAAGTCGCAAAATACAACGAAGAGAAGGATGCGTTCATGCAGATTTTCGTGACCAAAGACTATCAGGAAATGAGCGAAGCCGCCGCCGACATGATTGTCGACCTGGTCGAGGAAAAGCCCGGCTGCGTGTTGGGTCTGGCCACCGGCTCCACGCCTGAGGGCCTCTACGCCGAAATCGCCAAGCGCCACGAAGCCGAGGGCATCGACTTCTCGCGCGTTGCAACGTTCAACCTGGACGAATACCGCGGCCTGCCTGCCGACCACGAGCAGAGCTACCACTACTTCATGCAGAAGCACCTGTTCAGCAAAATCAATGTGCGCCCCGAGAACACGCATGTGCCCAATGGCGCCAACCCCGACGCTCAGGCCGCATGCGATGCCTACGAGGCTTCCATCCTGCTCGCTGGAGGCGTTGACCTGCAGCTTCTGGGCCTGGGCCACAACGGCCACATCGGCTTCAACGAGCCCGCGCCCGAATTCCCGAAGGAAACCCACTGCGTCGACCTCACGGAATCCACTATTAACGCGAACAGCCGCCTGTTCGATTCCGCCGACGAAGTGCCCCGCCAGGCATACACCATGGGCATTGGCACCATCATGGCTGCCAAGCAGGTGCTCGTCGTGGTGAGCGGCGAAGACAAGGCGCAAATCGTGCGCGATGCCTTCTTCGGCCCTGTGGCCCCCGAGGTTCCCGCGTCCATTCTGCAGTTCCATCCCAATGCGGTGGCTATTGTGGACGAGGCGGCGTTCTCGCTGTGCGGCGACCTTGCCGATGACGGCTGCGGTTGCGGTGATCCTAATTGCGATTGCGACCACGACCACGAACATGGCGAAGGCTGCGGCTGCCACGAATAGTGAAACCGAGGAAGCGGCCCATGCGGCCGCTTCTTTTTTGGCTGGGCGCGTGCGGGGCGGCAACCTGAGACGTTCGGCGGCGCGCCGGCATTGCGGCATGCTTCTTCAGCGCGCTGATGTTGCGCGCTTGCTGCTTTGCTCGCTTTGCATTCCGCATTTAGCCTGGTCATAAATTGAATCGAGGCAGGTTTCCCATGCCTATAACGAAAGGAAGTGCGGCATGCTGAAAATTGCTGGTGCGAAGGTTTTTAAGAACGGCGAATTCGTCGAAGACGATATTTTTATTGAGGGCGACCGCATCGTCGCGACTGGCGATGAGGCGGGCGAGGTCGTCGACGCTAAGGGGCTGCTCGCCATTCCCGGCTTGGTCGACGTGCATTCCCATGGCGCGGTGGGGCACGATTTCTGCGATGGCACGCATGAGTCGATCGACGCCATCACGCGCTACGAGGCCAGCCGTGGCGTAACTGCATGGTGCGGAACAACCATGACGTTCCCCGAGGAAAAGCTTGCAGGTATTATGGAATGCGCCGCCGAACATGTCGACGCGCCCGATGCCGCCGCTTTGGTGGGCATCAACATGGAAGGCCCGTTCATTAGCCCCGAAAAGGTTGGCGCCCAAAACCCCGCCTATGTGCAGCGCTGCGATGCGGCGATGTTCCGCCGTTTGCAGAATGCATCGGGCGGCAAAATCAAGCTTGTCGATATCGCTCCCGAGGAGCCTGGCGCGCTCGAGTTTGTCGACGAAATGCACGATGACGTGCGCATTTCTATCGCCCATACGTGCGCGAACTACGATCAGGCAGCCGAGGCTTTCCGTCGCGGCGCCAAGCATGTGACTCATTTGTACAACGCCATGCCGGGGCTGCACCATCGCAAGCCGGGTGTGATTCCCGCCGCACTCGAGGCGGGGGCGACCCCCGAGATTATCGCCGATGGCGTGCATATTCATCCCGCTATGGTGCGCCTCGCGTTCTCGATGTTTGGCGCCGAACGCATGATTCTGATTAGCGATTCCATGGAAGCCACCGGCATGCCCGATGGCGAATACAGTTTGGGCGGTCAGGCTGTGACGAAGAACGGCTCGCATGCCACGCTGCACGACGGCACGCTGGCCGGCAGCGCGACCGACCTGATGGGTTGCATGAAGGTTGCCGCCACCGAAATGGGTTTGCCGCTCGAGGTGGCTGTGCGCGCCGCGACGGAAAACCCCGCGCGCGCGATTGGCGTGTTCGACGAGCGTGGCAGCCTCGACGCGGGCAAAATCGCCGACGTGGTGCTGCTCGATGCCGACCTGAATGTCGCGGGCGTCATTCTGCGCGGCAAGCGCATTCGCTAGCTTGTTCAAAAACGGCCTCGAATGTGGCAGCAACCCATGCTCGTCTGCGCGCTAATCGTCATGCGATATGCTGTGACCTGGGCTTTCTTAATTGAGGGTCGCCCGGCCTAGGCCTATGCCTGGTCAAAACGCCACATTCGAGCACCTTTTTGCGCATGCTGCCGCCAGCGCCCTTCCGCACATGGTTTTGGCTTGCCGTTTTCCACACGCGTACGTGTTCGCGCTATACTCGCTGATAGATGGCACATTAGAAAGAGGCACTCATGAAGTACGAAGAGCTCAAAGACGAAATCAAGGCCGCGATGAAGGCGCATGACAATGTGCGTCGCGACATTCTGCGCCAGGTGCATGGCGAGATCAAGAACATCGAGGTCAACGAGCGCCGTGAGGTGACCGATGCCGACGTCGACGCCATGCTCAAGCGCGTCATCAAGCAGACGGGCGAAACGCTCGAAGGCTCCATTAAGGCCGCGAACAACGATGAGCGCACGGCTATGTTGAGGCAGCAGGTTGAGATTCTTGAGGGCTACCTGCCTAAGCAGCTCGCGGGCGATGAGCTCGTGGCGCTTGTTGAGAAGACCATCGCCGAGCTCGGCGCTACCACCAAGCGTGATATGGGCAAGGTCATGGGCGCGCTCACTGCGGCCACCGGCGGAAACTTCGACAAGGCCCAGGCCGCCAAGGAGGTTGGCAGCCGCCTGTCGTAGCTGCGCGTCGAGACATATAACCAGACTCCAGCCATAAGAAAGCGCGGTTTTCAAATCGCGCTTTTTTGCTGGCGAGGAGCGAAGGGGAAGAGTCTGCTGCGCCCGAGCCGTTCGTGCGCTCTTTTTGAGGTGCGACGGAAGCGCCCAATGCGGCGTATAATCGCAAAAGCTTTCTGCAAACCATCTTTTGAAGGAACTGCATTTATGGCAATCGAAAAACCCGATTTCATTCCCGTTCTTATCGGCGGCGATATGAATTGCTACAGCGTCGCGCGCGCCATCCACGAGGAGTATGGCGTGAAGAGCTACGCGTTTGGTCGTTTCCCTGCGGGCGACACTATGCATAGCCGCATTGTGGAGTGCTTCTACGACGAGCATATGGACAAGCCCGAAGTGGTGTTGGCGAAGGTGAAGGAATTTGCCGCGCAACACCCCGACAAAACGCATCTGGTGTGGGGCTGTGCCGACGTGTATGCGCAGGTCATTTCTGAAATTCAGAACGATTTGCCCGAAAATTGCGTCACGCTCTACATCCAGCCCGATCTGCGCGACAAGCTCGAAAGCAAGCTGAGCTTCTACGAGATGTGCGACAAATACGGCATTCCGTACCCCAAAACGTTCGTGGTGCGCCCCAGCGAGTGGGATCAGGGCGTGGCCGAGGCCGACCTTACCGAGGAGAAAATCGGTTTCAAATACCCCATCATCGTGAAGCCGTCCATGAGCTCCACGTATTGGGAACACCCGTTTGACCATATGAAGAAGGTGTACACTGCGCAAGACCCCGCCGAAGCGGCGCACATCCTGGGCCTTATTTTCGGTGCGGGCTATCCCGACGAAGTGCTGCTGCAAGACATGGTTGTCGGCGAAGATTGCAACATGAATGTGCTCACCGCGTACTGCGACCGCAACTGCAAAGTGAAGCTCATCTGCTTCGGCCGCGAGGGCCTCGAGGAGCACACGCCCACCGCGCTTGGCAATCCGTGCGCCATTATCACGCAGCCCAACCCCGAGCTGCAGCAGCTCATTAAGAACTTCCTTGAGGAGATTCATTTCACGGGCTTCGCGAACTTCGACATTAAGCGCGACGATCGCGACGGCTCGTACAAGGTGTTCGAAGTGAACCTGCGCCAAGGCCGCACGAACTACCATGTGACCGCCGTCGGCCACAACCTCGCAAAGTTTGTCGTTGAAGACCGCGTGTACAAGCGCGACCTGGGCGAATGCGTCGAAAACACCAACGAGGTGTTCTGGCATTCCGTGCCGCGCAAGGTCGTTTACGATTACGTGAAAGACCCCGAGTTCGTCGAACGCGCGAAGAAGCTCGTGGCTGCTGGCAAGGAATCGATGACGTTCGATTACCCGTATGACCTGCGCTTCAATCCCATGCGTTGGGCTTGGGTGAAGATTCACGTGTTCCGTTACTTCGACAAGTTCAAAAATCCCGAGAACTATCGCTAAGCGAACGTTAAAAGGCCAGCTCGTGCTGGCCTTTTGCATGCGCGGACATGCGAGGTGCGGCGTCGAGGTGCGCGGGCTGCGTCGCATGGTGCGCATGGTGCGCGGACGGTGTGCGCAGACGCTACGCCACGGGCGCCCAGGTGCGGTTCGCGGCGCCCTGGTTTTCTGCGCGTTTGCTTTGGCTTGAGCGCTCGTGGCTTCCGCGATCGCACAGCGTCGTTTCTTCCGTGCGCGCGCGAACAGCGGCGGCATTAGGCGTTTTGGCGAAGATTCGCGCGAAGGCGCGCAAGCGCGGTAGAATTCAGATTTCAGCGATTTATCGGCCTTGCGGCCGTGCCATACAAACGAAAGGTGCCCTATGTGCGGATTCGTCGGATTTACCGGTGATGTCGAAAACAAGGAGCAAGTGCTCACGAGCATGATGGACCGCATCGTCCATCGCGGTCCCGACATGGGCGATACGTTCTTCGCGCCGGGCGTGGCGCTGGGCTTCCGTCGCCTGTCGATTCTCGACCTTACGCCGGCCGGCTCCCAGCCCATGAGCAACGAGGACGGCAGCGTCGTCATCGTGTTCAACGGTGAAATCTACAACTTCATGGAGCTGCGCGGCGAGCTCGAGGCGAAGGGCTACACCTTCCATTGCGGCGCCGACACCGAATCGCTTCTGCATGGCTACGAGGAGTGGGGCGAGGAAATCGTCGACAAGCTTCGCGGCATGTATGCATTCGTTATTTGGGATAAGAAGAAGAATCGCCTGTTCGGCGCTCGTGACATTTTCGGCATTAAGCCGTTTTATTACTCCGAGGCCGAAGACGGCAGTGGCCTGATGTTCGGCAGTGAGATCAAGAGCTTCCTTGCGCACCCGAAATTCCACAAGGCCGTGAACCACAACGCGCTGCGTCCGTACCTCACGCTGCAGTTCTCCGCGACTGACGAAACGTTCTTCGAGGGCGTGTACAAGCTGCCGGCCGCGCATTGCTTCACTTACGACCTGGCCACCCACGCGATGGACGTGCGCCGTTATTGGGATTGCGATTTCTCGGAAATCGACAAGTCGTTCGAGGAATACGTTGACGAGCTCGACGAAGTGGTGCATGAAAGCGTGAGCGCGCACCGCATCGCCGACGTGAAAGTGGGCAGCTTCCTTTCGGGCGGCGTCGATTCGAGTTACATCGCCGCATGCCTCATGCCCGATAAAACGTTCTCGGTCGGTTTCGATTACAACAAGTTCAATGAAACCAATTACGCCAAGGAACTTTCCGATAAGTTGGGCATCGAGAACTACCGCAAGATGATTTCTGCGGACGAGTTCTTCGAGGCTTTGCCTGAGATTCAGTACCACATGGACGAGCCACAGTCGAACTTGTCGAGCGTGCCGCTGTGGTTCCTGGCGCAAATGGCAGCCGAGCAGGTCACGGTCGTGCTTTCGGGCGAAGGCGCCGACGAGATTTTCGGCGGCTATGCATGGTACGAGGACAACCCGTCGGTTGCGAAATACAAGCGCATGGTGCCGTTCGGCGTGCGCCGCGCGCTCGGCAAGGCCGCGAAGCACATGCCGTATTTCAAGGGCCACAACTTCCTTATGAAGGGTGCCGAGATGGCCGAGGAATACTTCGTTGGCCAGGCGCTCGTGTGGCCCGAGCGCGAAGTTTCGAGCGTGCTGCGCCCCGAATACGATAAGGGCGAAGGCGCTTTTGAGCTCGCCGCGCCTATTTACGCGCGCGTTTCCGACAAGAGCGAGCTCATTCGCAAGCAGTACCTTGACATGAACATGTGGCTGCCGGGCGACATTCTGCTCAAGGCCGACAAGATGTGCATGGCTCATTCGCTTGAGCTGCGCGTTCCGTTCCTCGATCGCCGCGTGATGGAATTTGCCGAGCACATTCCCGATCGCTATCGCGTGAACGAAAACGGCAACAAGCTCGTGTTGCGCCACGCCGCGAACAAGAGCCTGCCCGACGAGTGGGCGACGCGCCCGAAGGTTGGCTTCCCCGTGCCCATGATTTATTGGCTGCGCGAAGAGAAGTGGTACAACTGGGTGAAGGAATACTTCACGGCGCCGTGGGCGAGCGAGTTCTTCGACTGCGACGTGCTTATGGGCCTGCTCGATGAGCACTACGAGGGCAAAGCGCAGAACCAGCGCAAGATTTATACGCCGCTCGTGTTCCTTATTTGGTACAAGCGCTACTTCATCGACGAATAGCGAACGAAAGAAAGCCGCCCTAGGGCGGCTTTCTTGTTTGGCGCGGCTTTCCTATTTCTGATGCGCTCGCTGCGTTAGGCGCCCAGAATTTCGTGGGCAATGGCCGAGTCGCTCTTGATGGGCTCGAAGTTGTCGCCGCGATGCTGCAGCTCTTCTTCGCCCTTGGCGAGAAATGCGATAACCGTGGGCTTGCCGCTTTCATGGGCGACTTCCACGGCGCGTCTGAAAGCTTCTTCGCGGTCGTAGATGATTTCATGCGCAACGCCTTTGGGAGTGTTGTTGGCCATCTCGGCGCAAATATCTTCCACGCGATCGTGCGCGGGGTCTTCTTCGGCGTAAATGAGCAGGTCGGCATAGGCGCCGGCGGTTTGCGGCAGCACTTCGCGGCGTTCATACGCTTTGCCGCCCGGAGCGCCGAAAATGGCGATGACCTGCTGGCCTGGGTATTCCTTCTTCAACGACTTGAACAGCGTTTCGAACGAAAGCTTGTTGTGTGCGTAGTCGACGATAGCGGTGATGGACTCGTTCGGCGAAGCGATGATTTCCATGCGGCCGGGCACGCGCACGCGCGAAAGACCCTGCTCAATCGCGTTCCAACCGATACCCAAAAGGCGCGCGCACGCGATGGCGCACAGCGCGTTTTCGGCATTGAACAGGCCCGCGATGCTCAGCTTGACCGTGTGAGCACTGGCGGAAGCACCTTCTTCGCCCGTCGCTGCGGCAAGTTTGGCGCTTTCGGCGATGTCGAACTCGATGCCGCCTTTAACCGTGTGTACGTTGCTGGCGGCCAGGTCGGCATTGCTGCAGTCGACGCCTACGGTGAACAGCTGCGGAGCGGTTTTCGCGGCTGCCATAACTTCATCGGCGTGTTCGGTTCCAAGATTCACTACGGCGCATTCGCATTGGTCGAAAATACGCAGCTTGCTCCCGAAGTAATCTTCGAACGTGGGGTGCTCGGCGGGCGAAATGTGATCGCGGTCGATGTTGAGGAAGCAGGCGATGTTTAGGGTGAGCCCCAGCACGCGGTCGTATTTGAGCGCCTGGCTGGAAACCTCCATGACCATATGGGCGCGGCCCGACTTCACGGTGTTGGAGAGGTGTCGCCACAAATCGGGCGATTCGGGAGTGGTGTTGCAACTCTCGAATTCCTCGATGCCGTCGTCGGTTTCGATGGAACCAAGAATCGAGGTGCTTACCTGGGCAGCGTCCATAATGGCGTGCAGCATATACGAGGTTGTGGTTTTGCCCTTGGTACCCGTGATGCCCACGATGTTCAGCTTGCTGCTCGGGTCGCCATAGGCGATCTTCGACGCGGCGGCCATGGCGCGGCGCACGTCGGCGGCGACGATTACGGGGGTGTTGGGGGCTGCAGCGGCCAGGTCGGCGGGCGCGGTTAGTTTGCCTTGTTCGTTAAGCTCGCCTTGGCACAGGTAGGCTGCGGCTCCGCTCGCGACGGCGCTTTCGAGAAATGCTGGCTTGAAGCCTGCTCCTTTGCAGATGAACAGACATGTTGCAGCGGCTTTGCGCGAGTCGATTGCCACGCCGCAAATTTCGGTGGATGCGTTGCCCGCGATTTCGCAGTCGGTGCCGTTGGCGCGTATTGCCTCGGCGATAGTTTGAAGTGAGACAAGGGGCGTGCCGCCAAATTCGCTGGTCTGGGGCAGGGTGGTGCTCATAGTGACTCCTTGCATTCGGTAGCGTGATCGCGCCGCGTGTCTGATGGACGGGCGATAGCGGTTTCCGGGCGCTCTTCCGCCCTGGCTTGTCGCGTGACAAATATGCAAGCATTGTAGTCTTCTTTTTCAAACGGGCCCGCGCCGCGCACTCGTATTCACGCCCAAGCCAAAACCGTGACCTGTTAAATGCTCGACAGGTAACAGGTATCTTCCGCACAATCTACCGGAAAGGTGGGTTTATAATGGCTTAGCTCGAGGAACCACCGCTTCGCTTGGTTGCAAGCGGTATGCATAGAAGGAAACGCCCATGAATGCTTCCGAAAACACGTACGCGTACCCGAACGGCATTGCCGGACCCGCCCCTGAGCCCGCTCCAGGTGACGATGCGGCCGACTCTCGCCTGCGCCGAATCATGGGCGACGACGGCATGGAGCGCCTGGCCAACGCGACGGTTATGGTGCTGGGCCTGGGCGGCGTGGGCTCGAGCTGCGTCGAGGCACTTGCGCGCGGCGGCGTGGGACGTTTGGTGCTCATCGACCGCGACGTGGTGTCACCGAGCAATGTGAATCGCCAGGTTATTGCATATCAGAGCACGATGGGCCGCCGTAAAATCGACGTGATGCGCGAGATGTGCCTGGATATTAACCCTAACGCGCGCATCATCACCAAGCATTCGTTCGTGCTCGCCGAGACTTTCGACGACTTGTACGCCGAATGCCTCGAAGAATGCGGCGGACACATCGATTTCGTGCTCGATTGCATCGATACCATCTCGACGAAGATTTTCGTTGCGGAATTCGCGCAAAAGCACGGCCTGCGCCTGATAAGCGCCATGGGTGCCGGAAATAAGCTGCAGCCTGAGTGTTTGCGCGCAGCCGATTTGTACGAAACCGTGAACGATCCCATTTCGCGCATTATGCGCAAGGAATGCCGCAAGCGCGGCATCAAGCACCTGCGCGTCGTGTATTCCTGCGAGCAACCCGTGCCCGTTCCGGTGCGCCCGGGCGCTCCTCGCAGCGAGCGATCGAATTTGGGTACGGCGTCGTACATGCCGCCCATGATGGGCCAAATGATCGCGGCCGAAACCCTGCGCGCCATTGCCCATGTGGGCGAATTCGCCGATTAATCGAGCCAGCACATCTTCCGAATAAACCTTTTCGACGCCGCGATAGCCCCATTTGCCCCTTTTGCCTTTTGGGTGGTATAACCTTAGTAACAAAGCCGCTGGGGGGGGGGAGCGGTCGCGCGCGAAAAAAAGGGGACGCCATGATTGCCTTCGATCTCTACGATATGCATTGCCACCTGGCTTTTTCTCCCGATACTCGGGCGGCGGCCATTGCGATGCGCCAAGAGGGAATAGGGGGCATGTGCGCAACGGTGACCCCCGATGAGTATCATCTTGCGTCGTTGAGCTTGGCGGATGAACTCAAGCGCAATACCCGTTTCATGCTTGGCGTTGGGCTGCACCCGTGGTGGCTTTCCGACGGCTCATGCGGCGCCGATGCGGTTGACAAACTCGTCGCGTACGCTGCCGAAACGCGTTTCATTGGCGAGATCGGCCTCGATTTCGCGCCCCGCCGCGCCGAAAGCGCCCAGTTGCAGCGCACCGTGTTCGCGCGCATTGCCGCCGCCTCGAAGGGCAAGGTGCTTTCCGTGCATGCCGTGAAAAGCGTGGGCGTCGCGCTCGACCTTATGGAAAGCGTGGGCCTTGTGGCGCCGGGCGTGCCGCAGGGACCTCAAAACCCGCAGGGTACCGCGGTGATCTTTCATTGGTTCTCCGGTTCGGGCGTCGAGCTTATTCGCGCAATCGAATGCAGCTGCTACTTCTCCATCAACCCCCGTATGCTTTCCACTAAGCGCGGGCGTGCGTACGTGCAGCAAATTCCCGAAGACAAATTGCTGCTCGAAAGCGATTTGCCGCCTGCGGCGGGTGCGGAATTCAATGCGCGCGAAGTGCGCGCGCTGCTGGAATCGTCCCTGGAACAAATGGCCGAGCTGCGCGGCCGTCGCGTCGACGCGCTGAAGGAAATCGTAGCGGCCAATAGCCGTGCCCTTATTGAGGGTTGGCCAAACGCGTAACGATAGAGCCACCGACGCAAATTCGCCGTGGGTTTCTGCGCCGCTTTCAATATACTCAGTATGAGGGATTATTAAAGAAACCGCGCCGCGTAAGGGGTCGCTATGGCATTCGTCGAATTTAAAGATGTGCGCAAGATTTACACCATGGGCGAAGTGCAGGTGGCTGCCGTCGATGGCATGTCTTTCGAAATCGAGCAAGGCGAGCTCGTGGTTGTTGTGGGGCCTTCGGGTTCGGGCAAAACAACCCTGCTCAACATGATGGGCGGCATGGATTCGTGCACGTCGGGCTCCATCACGCTCGACGGCGCGCGCGTCGATCAATTCAACGAAAAACAGCTTACCGATTACCGCCGCTACGATATTGGCTTCGTATTCCAGTTCTACAACTTGGTCCAAAACCTTACCGCGCTTGAAAACGTGGAGCTCGCGAGCCAAATTTGTCGCAATCCGCTTCTGCCGGCCGATGTGCTCGCGCAGGTGGGGCTCGCGCATCGCATGGATAACTTCCCCGCGCAGCTTTCGGGCGGGGAACAGCAGCGCGTGGCTATCGCCCGCGCTATCGCGAAAAACCCCAAGCTTTTGCTGTGCGACGAGCCCACGGGCGCGCTCGATTACAAAACGGGCAAGGCTATTCTGAAGCTGCTGCAAGACACGTGCCGCGAAACGGGCCGCACGGTGGTGCTCATTACGCACAATTCCGCGTTCTGCGCTATTGCCGACCGCGTGATTCATGTGAAAGAAGGCAAAGTCGAACGCACAGAGCTCAATGCCCACCCGCAAGCTGCTGAAACGGTTGAGTGGTAGGCATGGCGAGCGCGTTCGGAAAAGACCTGCGGCGTTCTATCACCCATTCGTGGGGCCGTTTTTTGGCGATCGCGATTATCGCTGCACTTGGCGCGGGCTTTTACGCCGGTCTGCGCATGACGGCCCCCGATATGCTCCTCGCAGGCGACGAATACTACGATGGCACGAGTTTGGCCGACGTGCGCGTGGTTTCGACGGTCGGCTTTAGCGAAGAGCAGATTGATGCGTTGCGCGATGTGGAAGGCGTTTCGGCCGTTATGCCCGCTCGCGAAGCCGATGCGATTTCGGAATTGGATGGCGTGCAATACACGCTGTGCTTCCAATCGCTCGACGTTGACGCCGCTCAGGCGAGCGCCTGCAACGACGGTTTCACTGTGCAGTCGAGCGACGATTCGTACTTGAACAGGCCCGTGCTGAAGAGCGGCACCTGGCCCACGAAAAGCGACGAGTGCGTGCTCTCGGCCGACACGGTGTGGCAAACAGACGTGAATATCGGCGACAAGGTGCGCCTTATTGAAGGCACGCAAGATTTGGACGACAGCTTCGCTGTGCGGGAGTTCACGGTGGTCGGTTTTGTGAACTCCTCGTATTACACGTGCTCGACCAACGTGGGCTCAACGTCGCTTGGAAGCGGACGCCTCACGAGCTTTGTGTTCGTTCCCGATTCGGCCTTCGCCGACGATTACCCCATTACCGAGGCGTTCGTCGCGATTGACGGCGCGCGCGACCTGCCGTGGGCAAGCGATGCCTACCAGGCGAAGGTCGACGAGGTTGCCAATCGCATTGACGCGATTGCCGACGATTTGAAGGCGTCGCGCATCGAAAGCCTGCAGGCTGACGCCCAGGCGACGCTCGATGAGAAGCGTGCAGAATATGAGCAGAAGAAGGCCGACGCGCTTGCGCAGCTCAACGACGGCCAGGCGACGCTCGACGATTCCAAGGTACAGCTCGATGCTGCCGCGGCCGAGCTCGAATCGGCGAAGGCGACCATTGCCCAAAGCGAATCGCAGTTGGCGAGCGGCCGCGCTCAGTACGAGTCGGGCGTTGCTGAACTTGCCGACCAGCGTTCGCAGGCGCAGGTCGCGCTGGCTCAGGCCCAGGCGGCGATTGATGAGGGGTGGGCGCAATACCACGCTGCTATGCAGAAGCGCGAAATGCTGAACAATAAGCTCGCCGAAGCGCAGAACGGCCTCGACCAGGTGAATGCGGGCCTTGCGCAGGTTGAGGCTGGCATTGGGCAGGCGCAGCAGGCGGTTGACGAGTTGCCGAAGGCAATCGCCGGTCTGCAGGCGCGAATTGACGTGTTGAACCCGGCCGACCCTGCTTACGAGAAAACGAAGGCGCAGCTCGAGGCGCAAAAGGCGGCTCTTGAGCAGCAGCTGGCTCAAGCCCAGGCGGTTTTGCAGCAGCATGAGCAGCTTGAAGCCCAGAAGGCTGGAATCGAAGCGGGTATCGCTCAGCTTCAGGCGGGCATCGCTCAAATCGATACGGAAACCGTGGGCGTGCCTGAGCAGCTTGCGGCAGGCGAGCAGGAGCTTGCTGCCCAGAAGGCGGCGGCCAACCAGGGCTTTGCGAGTGGCCAAGCCTCGCTCGACGCCGCTGCGGTGCAACTCGCCCAGGGCCGGGCTCAGCTCGACGAGGGTCGCGCGCAGCTCGAAAGTGGCCAGGCGGAATACGCCGATGGCTTGTCGCAGTGGGAAAGCGGCGCGGCGGAGCTCGCTGATAAGCGCGCCCAGGCCGAAGCGGAATTCGCCGATGCCGAAGCGCAGCTCGCCGACGCTCAGGCCGAAGTGGACGACATCGCCACCATGGACGCCGATGTATACGCGCTCGATTTGAAGAAGAACATCGGCGCCGAGAGCTTCCGCTCCGACGCGGGCCGCATCGATCAAATCGCCCAGGTGTTCCCGCTGCTGTTCTTCTTGGTGGCGGCTTTGGTTTCGCTCACGACCATGACGCGTATGGTCGACGAGGAGCGCGTGCTCATTGGCACGTTCAAGGCGCTGGGCTATTCCAACGCGCGCATTGCTTCGAAATACCTGGTATATGCCATGGTTGCCAGCGGTGTTGGCTCAATCGTGGGCATTGTGTTGCTCTCGCAATTCCTGCCGTGGTTCATCATGAACGCGTACGCCATTATCTATGTCGTGCCGTGCCGACCCACGCCTATCGACTCCGCGCTGTTCTTGCTGGCGGCGGGCCTTTCTGTGGGCATCACGGTTGCGGCGACCCTGTTCGCGGCCATGGCGACGCTGCGCGAAAAGCCGGCGGCCCTTATGCTGCCGCGCGCGCCGAAGGCCGGCAAGCGCATTCTGCTTGAGCGCATTCGTCCTCTCTGGAGCCGCATGTCGTTCAGCTGGAAGGTTACCGCGCGCAACCTCTTCCGCTACAAGCGCCGCTTCTTTATGGCGATTATCGGCATTGCGGGCTGCACGGGTCTGTTGCTCACGGGCCTTGGTTTGCAGAATGCCATCAACGACATTATCGATAAGCAATACGGCGAGTTGTACCACTACAACGCTATCGTTCGCATGGATTCCGACGTTGCCGACGCCGAAAAGAGCGCCGTGGCCGAACGTGTCGAGGCCGATTCCGAAGGCCCGAAGGCGTGGGTACTCACCGAGAATAAAATCGTACGCACGCCAGGCGCGTCCGATGAAGGCGAGCAGCGCGTTGAGCTCAACGTGCCGAAAGACACGCAGGAATTCGGCGACTTCAACACGCTGCGTACGCGCGTGGGCCACAAGCCTCTTACGATTGATGACGAAGGCGTGCTTATAAGCGAGAAGCTCGCGACCAAGCTGGGCGTCTCGGTGGGCGACTCCATTGCGATTTACGACGAAGATGCCATTGGCAACGCGACGGGTGAGGCCCGCGAAGTGCGCGTGTCGGGCATCATGGAGAACTACGTGTCGCAATACGTGCTCATGTCTCCTGCGCTGTATGAGTCAACCATGGGCGAGGCGCCTTCGTATGCGACGCTGCTCGCGAACGTGACCGAGGGCGATGACGTGCGTGAGGCGTTCAGCGACGATGTGCTCGCGATGGACGGCGTGAAAACTGTGACCTATAACGACGAAACCATCAATAGCTATCGCAGCATGTTGAAGAGCGTCGACTCGGTTGTGGTTGTGCTTGTGGTCGCGGCGGCGCTGCTCGCGTTTGTGGTGCTGTACAACCTCACGAACATCAACATCACCGAGCGCGTGCGCGAGATTGCCACGCTCAAGGTGCTTGGTTTCACGCCGCACGAGGTGAATGCCTATATCTATCGCGAAACCATGCTGCTCTCGCTCATCGGCGCGTTTGTTGGCCTGTTCCTTGGCATTGGGATGGAGGGTTTTGTCGTAATCACGGCCGAGGTTGACCAAGTGATGTTTGGCCGCGAGATCCATGCGCTGAGCTTCGTTGTCGCGTTCGCGCTCACCATGCTGTTCTCGCTTATCGTGACCGTGGCGATGAAATATAAGCTCAAAAAGATTGACATGGTCGAAAGCCTGAAGAGCGTTGATTAGCGAGCGCGCACGACGATTAGCCAAACGACAAGTATATTTGCTCTGAATGACGACGGGCCTGCAGAACAATGCAGGCCCGCTTTTGTATCGAGCGAATCATTTCGCTGCGGGTTATTTGCCCGATTCGGATTGAGTTTGCGATGACGCGTTCGATTCCGAACCCGTTGCTCCTGAGTTCGCGGCGTTGCCGCTTGAACCGGTTGATTCGGAACCGCTTGCGCTGCTCGAACCCGAGTTTGTGCTGCCGCTCGAAGCTTGGCCGGAATTTGAGCCGCTTGAAGTTGAGCTGCCGCTGCTGCTCGTGGAGCTCGAGTTCCCCGACCCCGAATTCGTGTCGCTCGAGTTTGCGCCCGATTCCGCTGCAGAGGAAGAGCCTGGATTGTCCTGCGACGAACCCTGCTGGGAAGTTTGGGCGGAACCGTTCTTTTCGTCGTTGCTTTGAGCTGGCGTTTCGGTGCCTTTGGCCTCGTTGGCCTTTTCGCCGTTGTTGCTGGTCGCTGCACTCTTTTCGCTCGCGATCTGGCTCGTTACGACTTCGCCAGTGAACGGGGCTACCTTGGTGCCAATACCTTCGCCGCCCGTGAACATGAGCACAAGGCCTGCGAACAGCAGAATCGCCGCAAGGGATGAGGCGATTGAAACCGCGAGCACGCGACGCTGCATGGTCTTTTGCTTCTGGGCCTCGATTTCGACGACGCCTGTTGCGTGGCTTGCATTGCCCGTATGCCCGGCTGCGCTATTGATGCGCGGCGTATTCGATTGGGAACTTTGGGCCGATTGGGTATCGCGCGCGTCGGCTCCAGCAATCGAATTCGCGGAAAGGATGGTCGTTTCGGCGGAATTGGCCGAAGATGCTGCCGCTCCGTTGAATGCCTGAGCAGCTGCGCCCGCCGAAGGCAGCACGGTGGTTTCGGCGCTTTCGAACGGCGTGCGTGAAACGGGCAGAGCGGTGGTTTGCGCGTGAGCGAAGGTTTGGTCTTGCGCCATGCCTTCGTTTTGCGCGGCAGAGGTGGCTGCCTGCGCATCCTCGTCGGCGTCGCTTGATGCCAGCCCGCGAATCTTTTTGGCCGACCCCGCGAGGAACTTCTTGTACAGCTGCGACGAAACGGTCGACACAACCGAGCCTACGGCGACGCCTATGACCGAGCCGGCAATGCCGATTTGCGCGGAAAGCAGCATCGACGTTACGGCCGCCAGCGCGCCCGCGGTGACTTGCGAAACAGAAAGCCCATCGAAAAGGCCTTTGATGCCTGTTGGTTGAGGCGCTTCGGGCTCGGCCTTGGGCGAGATCACGACGGTTTTTGCCGCCGAATCGGCGCGCTGGCTGCGGTTATCTTGGTTGTATGCGCGTCTGTCCATGGTTGCCTCCTATCAAAGAAAAGCAAGCGGTTCGACCGGCTTGCGGTACATGCGTTTGGTACGAGTCGAACATATCGCGCGTTCGCGCAATGATAAGAATCTGAATCGAAACGTTACCTCGGCACCATGGAACCACGACAAACATAAGGGGTGGGCGTTTGCAGGGGATGGCATTTGCAGTAACGGGTTTTTGTGAAGACGGGCTTTGCGGGAGCGATGGAGAAAGGGGAGGCGCGCACGGCACCCGTTCATATGCAAGCAATACAGGTCTGCTACGATTGCGTGAGATAAACAACGGTGAGAAAGGGCCCCGATGGCAGAGAAGAAACCGCTGGTCGCAGCAGATGCAACGCTTGAGCAGGTGCGCGAGCAGTTCAAGAACGATCGCTATGCTTCCGAATCGCTTGGCGCGGTAATCGAGGAGGCACACGAAGGACATGCGCGCGTGTCAATGGAAGTGGGACCGCAGCATCGCAATGCCATGGGCGCAGTGATGGGCGGCGTGTACTTCACGCTGGGCGATTATTCATTCGCCATTGCCTCGAATATGGGGCAACCGCCTACGGTTTCGGTGAGCAATTCGATCGACTACCTTACGGCAGCCAAGGGCAATCATCTTGTGGCGGAATGCCATATGGAAAAGGCGGGTCGCGCCATGTGTTTTGCGCGTATCGATGTGAGCGATGGAGAAGGAAGGCTGTGTGCTCGCATGAACGTGACGGGCGCGCGTGTGTAGAGCCTTGCCTTCCGGCCGAGTGTCGTTTGAAACTCGTTCGGGCCTCGGCGAGATATTGCTCGCATGGCTCTATGCGACCTCGGAAGAAGAAAGCTTGAATTCAATCGGTCATACTGCCGGCGACGGCCAGCTTCCTGGATTTGACGAATATCGTTCCGCC
>CAKUIK010000010.1 GCA_934661005.1 uncultured Slackia sp. | reverse complement strand
CAGCGTACGCAGGCCGAAAATGAAGCTCGGGAAAAAGCCGAGGTCCTTGCCTCAGAGATGCGTGCCATGTGGGACTTCATCGACATGAACCAGGACGTCATCAATCGAGATGAAGACGGCAACTTCCGCACGAAAACGTTGGTATGCGTAGTGGCGGCGAAATCGGTAAGCACGCTGTTCACGAGCAACACCGATTACATTATTCGCTTTACGGGAGAAACTCCTCGGCAGAAAGCGAATGCGCCCGACGCCTTCGAGCAGGAGGCCTTCGACGCGTTCCGCGCCGATACGAACCTCACTTCGTATAGCGGCGTTCGGATTGATGAAGAAACAGGCCAGCGCGTATTCCGCTATACCGAGCCGCTTTATGTGACCGAGTCGTGTCTCGAGTGCCACGGCGATCCGGCCGGGGAAATCGATCAGTATGGCTACCCGAAAGAAGGCATGATAATTGGCGACATTGGCGGCGCCATGTCGATTACCGAGCCCATGAGTATCTACGAGGAAGGCATTGCGACATCTGTTACACAGCAGGCGCTCATGGTGCTCATTATGGTTGCAGTTGCGGGGCTCGGCATTTTCCTTGCGGCGAATCGTTTGCTGCTGCGCCCCATCGAGAGCCTCTCGCGGGCGGCACATGATATCGAAGCGGGCAATTTCGACTATAAGCTCGACACGTCGCCGCGCGTTGGGGGCGAAGACGAGCTTTCCGAGTTCACGCGCGATTTCGACTCCATGGCGCGCCACCTTGAGCGTTTGTGCACCGACTTGAATAGCGAAGTGAAGAAGCAAACCGAAGAAACGCGCGTGCTCAATGACATGCTTATGTACCAGCAGCGCGAGCTAAAAAAGGCGCTCGATAAACTGCATGAGGAATCGGCCTACAAGAGCGAGTTTTTCGCCATCGTGAGCCATGAGCTGCGCACGCCGCTCACGTCGATCCTCGCTTTTGCGCGCTTGTTGCTCGAGAATCCGAACCTCGATGAAAAAACGCACGAATCCATTGCTGATATTGAGGCGAACGGAACGCTGCTTCTTAATTTGGTGAACAACATCCTCACCATCTCGAAAGCCGAAGCCAACCGCAACGAGCTGCTCGTTGAACCGGTCGACTTCGTTGACCTGCTTGGATTCATTAGGAAGACGCTCGATCCAATCGCCGCTAACAAAGATATTGCGCTTTCTGCGAAGGCCGATGCGAACGTGCCGATTTCTATGGCCGACTGGGAAAAGCTGCGCCGCGTGATCGAAAACCTCGCTGATAACGCCATTAAATACACCCATCGCGGCGGTCGCGTCGACGTTCGCGCGACGTTCATGGCGCCGCTCGACCCGCGGGCGCACGATGACGGGGCGTTCGTAGGGGACGAAATCGGGCTTGCGGATGGCGATGGCGGCGATGCCATTGCGCGCTCTGGTTCCAAGGCGGAGTCGGGTTCCGTGCGTCACGATTGGGAAGTCCCCCTCCCCTTCTCTTCCGCTCCGTACGGCACTATTTGCGTCACGGTCGCAGACGATGGAATGGGTATTGACGAAAGCGATATTTCCGATATTTTCGAGTTGTACAAACAGGCTGGTCAATCGCCTAATCGTCGTTATCGTGGCACAGGTTTGGGCCTTGCTGTTGTGAAGGAGCTGACGGAGTTGCACGGCGGCGTGGCGACCGTCGAATCGCAGCGAAAGGTCGGCAGCACGTTCTGCGTGCGCATCCCCTATGTTCCTTTGCCGGATGAGGAGGAAGATTTCGATGAAGATTCTGCTTGCTGATGATGAGGTGAGTATCCAGAAGCTCATAAGCGGATTGCTCGAGGGTGAGGGTCATGAATGCGTCTGTGTCGAAGACGGCACCGATGCGCTTGAGGCATTCGAGGGGAACGCATTTGATTTGGTAATTCTCGACGTCATGATGCCGCGGATGGATGGGTTCGCCACCTGCCGCGAATTGCGCACCCGGGGCGTAACGGTTCCGGTGATCTTTCTTTCCGCAAAAGGCGATATCGTTGACAAGGGCATTGGGTTCGCCGCTGGCGGCGACGATTATATGACCAAGCCTTTCGACCCGCGGGAATTGCTCATGCATATTGAGGCGCACCTGCGTCGCGCGCACATGGATGCGGCACCCGCAA
Organism: uncultured Slackia sp.; assembly: GCA_934661005.1. Lineage (GTDB taxonomy): Bacteria > Actinomycetota > Coriobacteriia > Coriobacteriales > Eggerthellaceae > Slackia. The sequence goes on along the minus strand of CAKUIK010000010.1, from coordinate 52,273 downwards.
GGCCGGAGCCGAAAACGCTCACGCTTGGGCGTTTCGTCATGGACACTGCGAAACACCAGGTCACAAAAGACGGAATCCCTATTAAGCTCACACCGAAAGAGTTCAAGATTTTGCTTGCCCTTGCGCGTACGCCCGATACCGTGCTTTCGAAGGAACAGCTCGTCGAAGAGGCTTGGGGCGCCGAGTTTGTGGGTGAAACGCAAAGCATTACGGTGTTCATAAAGAAGCTCCGCAACAAAATTGAAGACGACCCGAGCGATCCTCGCATAATCGAAACGGTATGGGGAATCGGGTATCGCCTGGTAGAAGCTGCTTGCTAGTAAGCTATCAGACTATCAAGCTAGTTACTCGTTTTCTGTGCTCTGCGAAGGCGAAGCGTGAACAGCGCGCCGCCTTCGGGCGCGTTTGCGGCTTCGATGGTCGCGCCCATGCGCTCCGTCGCCGTTTTCGCGATTGCCAAGCCGAGCCCGAATTGTCCGCCTTCGCCTTTGTAGCAACGCTCAAAAACATGGGGAACATCTGCCTCGGGAATCCCGGGTCCATCGTCGTGAACCGTTGCAACCACGCTATCGTTTTCGAAATCGACCCAGCATGCTATTTCCACCAGGGAGTTTGCGTAGCGAATGGCATTCGAGAGCATGTTTCCCATTGCTTTATCGAGCAGGTCGTCTTCCGCAATCGCCTGTGCATCCTTGGCCAAATTTGCCCTTATTTCCACGCCACGTGCATTGGCCAAGCATTTCATCCGCTCGATGCATTGCTCCATCGCCCTGCCCGCGTCTATGCGTTCGAGCTCGCTGCTCTTTCGATCGTCTTCCAGACTCTCTAGGCGAGAGAGACACAAAATGCTATCGACCAGGCGTGACATTCGCTCGCTTTCTTCCATAATGGTATGCGCGGCATGCTGCGGTGGGTCAAACACTCCCTGTTCGATGCCCTGCGCGTATCCCCCAATCGACATAAGGGGGCTTCGCAGCTCGTGCGATACGTTCTGGAAGAAACGCTGCTGCGTCTGTTCGGCCGCTTGGAGCTTCTGTGACATTTCGTTCATGGAGCAGCGCATATCTTCGAGCTCTGCCAGGAAGAACTCCGGTTCAATCGAAACGAAGTCGCCTTCTCCGATGCGACGGGCTCCCCAGCGCAGATGCTTGAGCGGCTTTGTGACGCTTCGGGCGGTTGTAACCAGCACAATCAAAACGAAAAACGCGAAAATTGACGAAACGCTCAACACGATGATCGAAGCCTGGTCAACCCAGTCGCCAACCATTGACGTGGGGCAATAGGTAATAACATAGCGAAGGCGGTCCGATTGCGCAGTGGGCTCATAAATAATTGCAAGATAGGTCTCGCCGTCGCTTCCCACCATGCTGATTGGCTCTCCGTTTGATGCGCCATGCTCATGGGCATACTGGGCAAAATCGCTCGCAAGCGTTGCGACCGCATTGCGAAGCTGCTCGTCACGCGGGTACACGACCTTGTCTGTGCCGGAAAGCACCATAAGACGAGCGTCGCCTCCCATTTGCGATGCTACGGTGCACGCACTCCCCAAAAACGCTGAAACGGCGCTCTTCTGATCGGCGTCATCCTGCGGTTTGAGCTTGGCTTCGCCGTTGGCGCCTGTAGCGGTGCCGGCGTCAGCAGATTCGAGGCTTTTGTCGGCTTCTCCGTTTTTTGGAAAACAGTTTTCGAGGGCGGGCGCTACTCGTTCTTGGAGCGCCGCGAGCTGTTTTTCAGCATTGTCGTGGGCATAGTGCGTCGCGCATTGCGAAAAAATGAAGCATGACAAAGGTGGAACCATCATGATGGCTATCGCCGGCAGCAGCAATCGAAGCGCGATGCTTCTGCGTGTTTCGGCCAATTTGTTGCGGAGCGTTTTGTCAATTCGATTGCGCGTCGCGCCCATTCTTACTCCATCGTGGTAATTCGGAAGCCAAAGCCCCAAACTGTTTCTATGCACACCGCCGCATCGGCGTCGCGCAGCTTGCGGCGTAAGCGTTTCACCAAGTCGTCGGTCGCGCGCGTGTCGGACTTCCAATCAATCTGCCATAGTTCATGAAGAAGTTCTTCCCTGCTTACGGCCCTTTCTTGATTCTTGATGAGATAAGCGAGGAAATCGAATTCGGCAGGCGTAAGCGACAAGGGCGTGCCGTTTAAGTGTGCGCTGCGGCGCTCGATGTGCATGCGCAATTCGTTGAATGAAATTTCGTCTGCGCTCTTTTGCTCGGCGCGATGCCCATCGTGCTCATTGTTCCCCGTATTGCCTGCACGCCGCAGAAGAGCATGGACGCGCGTGACAAGCTCAAGCGGCAAAAACGGCTTTACCATGTAATCGTCGCAGCCGAGCGTGAGCCCCGTTACGCGATCGTAGGGGCTGTCTTTTGCGGAGACGATGATGATGGGCAGACCCGGATATGCGCGGCGCAGCGCTGAACACGCCGAAAGCCCATCGACGCCCGGCATCATAACGTCGAGCACTACAAGGTCAGGCAGATGCTCCTCGCATGCGGCAATCAGCGCGCCACCATTCTCGAATTCCTCGACCGCGAAGCCGTCCTGAGTGAGAAATGCGGCTATGAGGCTGCGGATATTCTTTTCGTCGTCGGCAATAAAAATCGTTTGGGGCATCGCGTCCTCGTTTCCTCTTTCTCCAATCATACCTGTATGCCCCATATACCAATGGCGGCTTGCCACAACTTTGCCGCATTTTGTCCGTCGAAATAGCTCCGTGCGATTCGCTATGCTCACGCAGAATAGGCGTTTCGTTGTCGCATTTGGGATGCAATCCCTGCGACGCAAGAGAAAGGGAGCCCATGAAACGAACTCAGGCGTTTGCTGGAATTTTGCTCGCGCCCCTTTTGGCAACTTCGCTTATGCCGATTGGCGCGACTGAGGCGATTGCGCAGAACTCTTTCGAGCATAGCGATTTTGTTGAAACCGAGCAGCCCGAGCTTACCCAAGAGACGAAAGACCTCATTTCGGCCTATCAGAAATCGTCAACCGAGGAAAACTACGTGGCGTTGCGCGATATGGTTATCCAGAATTACAATGCCGTGCTCGATCGCAAGGAAGCTAAGCTTGCCGAGCTGAGAGTTGAAACCGCAGGCAAGCCAGGCGGTGAAGACACCGTGGCCGAGATGGAAGATATCGTGCAGGACATGTATGCGACGTATTGGAATCGCATCAATTCGAGCATGCTGCGCTTTACCGATACGCGTCTTCTGAAATGGAAAACCTCCAATGCGGCGCAGTACGACTTCATTCCCGTTATGGGCGCCGGCGAAAGCATCTACGTGAGCCGCACGCCTGTCACCAATGCGCAATATGCGGCATACGTGCAGGCAACGGGTGCGCAAGCCCCCTCTGGTTGGGAGAATGGAACGTATCCCGAAGGTGAAGGCGACTTCCCCGTGAACTTCGTATCGACGTGCGACGCTCAGGCGTATTGCGCATGGCTTACGCAGACCGATGGCGCGAACACGTATCGCTTGCCGAATGAAAGCGAGTGGGAGCTTGCCGCGGGGCATATGCCTAAAGATGCCGATTTCAATTGCGGCGTTGCTGACGGCCGTGTGTCGGTTTACGAGTACGATGGCGTAACGCGCGGCGCTCATGGGGCAATTGATTTTTGGGGCAACGTATGGGAATGGACCTCTACCGCGCGCGCAACCGATGATGGCGTCGAGATGCTTGGCGTGAAAGGCGGTGCATGGGATAGCGAACGCACCGACTGCCGCACTGAAAACCGCAAAGAGGCGCGCGATGCATCGCAGGGATACGAAGATGTGGGATTCCGCGTGATTATGGTGCAGAATGGCGTTGAGCCCGATCAGAAAGTCGAGCTTGCAACGCTCGATGCGCCCATCGTAAAGGCGACTTCCAATGCCTCAGACAGTATCACGCTTTCATGGGATTCCGTTGAGGGCGCGAACCAATATCAGATTTTCGAATATTTCGAAGACACGGGGCTTATTTCCATGCTCAACACGACACCCGATTGCTCCGTGACGATCGAGGGCCTTGAAGAGGGCAGCACGCACAGCTATATCGTGCAACCGATTTCCTACGTTGAAATTTGCGACAATGTTTCGCCTGAATATAGAGTGACTGCTACCTGCGGCGTGAGTGCATCAGAGGATGAAGAGGACGAAAACGCAGTCCCTGAACTGCAGCTTATCAATGTTGGCGGATTGAACTGCTGGCTGTATGCTCCCGAAGTAATTGAGGGAGATATGCCTCTCATTGTGTATTTGCATGGCATTACCGGCAGAGGTGACGACCCTCAATCTTTGTTTTATACCGACGATTTCGCCAAGGCTCTCGCCGAGGGGGAATTTGGCGAAATTCCGGCATACGTGCTTATGCCTCAGGCTCCAAGCAGCGCAACCGATTGGCCTTCGCTCGATTCCAACGTGATTGGAGCCATCGACGCTGTGAAGAATGCTTATCCCATTGATCCGACCAATGTGAGCCTTACTGGCTTTAGCATGGGCGGAACGGGAGCATGGAGCATTGCGGTGGCCTATCCCGACGAATTCGCCCGAATCGCGCCTTGCGCCGGTGGCATTCGCGCAAAGAAAACGGCACTCGTTGCTCTTGCTGATATGCCGATTTGGGCATTCGTTGGGGCGGACGACAACGTGGTGAAACCCCAGTCTTCCATCGATTTCATTGCGCAGCTTTCGCAGAACAACTCTCAGGCGAAGATTACCGTTTTGGACGGTGCGGCCCATACCGACGTCCCCGGACTTTCGTACCTCGATAAGGAAAACGATTTGTTTGAGTGGCTCATCGGTAAACAGTAAACCCAGGTAAAGCAATACGAGCTGAACTATATGAGCGATGGGGTCGAGAGTATTCGGCCCCATCGCTTTTTGATGGGCGCGGCGGATGCGTCAAAGCCCGCTCGGGCGCTTGGTGGCGCATAAAGAAATGGGGTGCAGCCGAAACGATGTTTCAGCCGCATCCCATTCGCGTTGGTTTGTAGCGCGGAGAAAAACCCGTTAGACGCTGCGAGCATGTAACGGGTCGGGGCACGAGATCCGCACGCTTCCTAGTTCAATTTTTCTTCCTCGACTTCGAGAGAGCCGACCACTTCTTCATCGGCGGGCTTGGTGAGGTTCGCGTTGCGCTCGGCGCGGGCGGCCTCTTCTTTTTCCTCGAGGTTCGCCTTCGCCACCGAAATCATGAGCTTGATGCGGTTGAGCTGGTTGACTTCCGACGCGCCCGGGTCGTAGTCGACGGCTACGATGTTGCTCTCGGGGTAGCGGCGGCGCAGTTCTTTGATCACGGCCTTGCCCACCACGTGGTTCGGCAGGCATGCGAACGGCTGCGTGCACACCACGTTCGGCGCGCCCGACACAATGAGCTCCACCATTTCGGCGGTGAGCAGCCAGCCCTCGCCCATCGAGTTGCACAGGCTCAGAATCTCGCTCGCGTATTCGGCCAGCTCATAGATGTTCGCCGGTGGGTTGAAGCGCGTCGATGCGGCGAGTGCGTCGTTGACCGGCTTGCGGAACTTCGCAATGGCCGACAGACCGATTTTGCCGCCGAGCGCGCCCTTGGCGGAACGGCCCAGCGGGTCTTTCTGGAAAATGCCGCCCGCGATGCCGAACAGGAAGAACTCGATGAGTCCCGGTACGACGGCTTCGCAGCCCTCGCGCTCGATCACGTCGACGATCTGGTTGTTCGCCGTGGGGTGGAATTTCACCAGAATCTCGCCCACCACGCCGACGCGCGGCTTGGTGCCCTCGCCCTGCAGCGGCAGTGTGTCGAAGTCTTCGACAATCTGTTTCACGGTGCGCTTGAATTCCGAACGCTTCACGCCGCGCGCCAGCTGCGCCTTGCATTCGGCCATCCAGTGGTCGAACAGGTGGTTGGCAGCGCCTGACTCAATTTCGTACGGGCGCGTGCGGTACAGCGTCATCATGAGCAGGTCGCCGTAGCACAGCGCGTACACGGCCTGCAGCAGCATTTTCGGCGTGATTTTGAAGCCGGGGTTCACCTCGCCCAAGTCTTTGAACGAAAGCGCAATCACCGGAATATGGCCAAGGCCGGCAGCCTTGAGCGCCTTGCGGATGAGCGAGATGTAGTTCGTGGCACGGCAGCCGCCGCCGGTCTGCGTAATGAGCACGGCCAGCTTGTCGGTGTCGTAGCGGCCCGAGGTCACGGCTTCCATAATTTGGCCCGTGACCAGGATGGACGGGTAGCAAATGTCGTTGTTCACATACTTCAGGCCCGCGTCCACCGCGCCATGGTCGACGCTCGGCAGCAAGTCGACGTTGTAGCCGAAGCGCTTGAAAATGGGCACGAGCAGCTCGAAGTGGTACGGCGCCATTTGCGGAGCCAGAATGGTATAGCCCGCTTCCTTCATTTCTTCGGTGAACTGCACGCGCTCGAACTCGGTCGAGGTGGCCTCGCGCTGCTTGAAGCGCTCGCGGGCCTCGGGCGCGGCCTTTTCCGAGAAGGTCGACGGCGGCTCGATGGCCTGAGCCACGGCCTCAATCGCGGCGGCGTCGGCGGAGCCTGCCGGCTGCTTGCTGGAACCGGCGGCTTCGGCGGCGGCGACACGCGTTTCGGCCTCGGCAAGAAGCTCTTTCACGTCGAGGCTGCACGCGGGGCATTCCTGCTTGGCGGCTTCGGCATCGGCCTCTTCGTCGGCCTGGTCCTTCAGCGCGGCGAGCAAGCTGCGCACGCGAATGCGCGCGGCGCCCAGGTTGGACACCTCGTCAATCTTGAGCACGGTGTAAATTTTGCCAGCGCTTTCCAGAATCTCTTGCACCTGATCGGTGGTGAGCGCGTCCAAGCCGCAGCCGAAGCTGTTCAGCTGAATAAGGTCGAGGTCGCGGCGCTCGGCGGCAACCTTCGCGGCGGCGTAGAGGCGCGTGTGGTACATCCATTGGTCTACCAGGCGAATGGGGCGCTCGAGCGTGCCCAAGTGCGCGATGGAGTCTTCCGTGAGCACGGCCAGGCCAAAGCTCGTGAGCAGCTCGGGGATGGCGTGGTTGATTTCTGGGTCGTTGTGGTACGGACGGCCCGCCAGCACAATGCCGTGCGTGCCGGTCTTTTCCATCCACAGCAGCGTCTCGGCGCCCTTTTCGCGAATGTCGCGCTTGAAGGCTTCGTCTTCGGCCCATGCGGCGTCGACCGCAGCGTCGATTTCGGCCTGCGTCGGCGCGGCAACGCCTTCGCCCATGAGCTTGGGATGCGCCTGCACCAGCTCTACCATCAGGCGTTTCTTCAGGTGGTCTTTCTTGTCGTACGGCAGCCACGGGTTCAAGAACTTCGTCTCGGAATCGCGCAGCTCATCGATATTCAGGCGCAGCGCCTCGGCATAGCTTGCCACGATGGGACAATTGAAGTGGTTGCCGGCGGTCTCGTCTTCCTGGCGTTCCCATTTGCTGCAGGGGAACCAAATGAAGTCGGGATGCTTCTCGAGCAGGTTCATGATGTGGCCGTGCGAGAGCTTCGCCGGGTAGCACACGCTTTCCGACGGCATGCTTTCGATGCCCGCTTCGTAGGTTTTCTTGGTGGACGGGTCGGAAAGCACCACGCGCCAGCCCAGCTTCGTGAAGAAGGTGAACCAGAACGGGTAGTTCTCGTACATCGAAAGCGCGCGCGGAATGCCCACGGTGCCGCGCGGGGCGTCCTTGGCCGCGAGCGGCTCGTAGTCGAACAGGCGGTGGCTCTTGTATTCGTAGAGGTTGGGCACGTCGTTTTTCTCGTTCAGCACGCCCGCGCCCTTCTCGCAGCGGTTGCCCGTGATGAAGCGGCGATGCTTGCCAGTGACTTCGTCTTTGCCGAAGTCGTTCACGGTAAGCAGGCAGTGGTTCGCGCACGCCTTGCAGCGCACGGTTTTGTGCGTGGGGGCCAAGGCCTCAAGCGCGGCCGCGCCGAGCATGGCGGTATGCACGTCGGTGGCCTGCCCCGCGCGCTCGGCGGCGCGCATTGCGGCCTGGTAGCGGTCGCGCGCCAGCAGGGCCGCGCCATAGGCGCCCATGTTGCCCGCGATGTCGGGGCGCACGGCATTCACGCCGGCGAGTTGCTCGAAAGCGCGCAGCACGGCGTCGTTGAGGAACGTGCCGCCCTGCACGATAACCTTCGTGCCAACTTCTTTGGGGTCGCGAATTTTAATGACCTTGAACAGGGCGTTTTTAATAACGGAAATAGCCAGGCCCGCGGCGATATCGCCCACGGTGGCGCCTTCCTTCTGGGCTTGCTTCACGCGGGAGTTCATGAACACGGTGCAGCGGCTGCCCAGATCGACGGGGTTTTCAGCGGCGTTCGCGGTTTTCGCGAACTCGGTCACGTCGAGGTTCAGGCCCGCGGCGAAACTCTCGATGAAGCTGCCGCAGCCCGAAGAGCATGCCTCGTTGAGCATGATGTGGTCGATGACGCCGTCTTTCACGCGCAGGCACTTCATGTCTTGGCCGCCGATGTCGAGAATGAACTCGACGCCCGGCAGCATTTCCTGCGCGCCGCGAAGGTGTGCGACGGTTTCGATTTCGCCGGAGTCGACGCGCAGCGCCTCGAGCAGCAGGCCTTCGCCGTAGCCGGTCACGGTCGCATGCCCGATGGTAACCTTTGGCTGGCCGTCGGCCGTGGTGGGCAGCGCGGCGTACATTTCGGCAATCGCGCGCTTGGCGGTGCCCAAAACGTCGCCCTTGTTGTTGGCGTAGAAGATCCACAAAAGGCTGCCGTCTTCGCCGATGAGGGCCGATTTGAACGTGGTGGAGCCGGCGTCGATGCCTAAGTAGGCCACGCCTTCATAGGCGGAAAGTTCGGCGCGCTTCACCTTTTCGGTCGCGTGGCGCGCTTCGAATTCGTCGAATTCGGCTTCGCTGGCGAACAACGGGGGCAGGCGCACGACTTCGCTGCCCTGAATGTCGCCCAGGCCGCGCAGGCGCTCAAGCACGTCGCCGAGCAGCTCGGGTGTGGCGGTTTTCTTGCCGCACAAAGCGGCGCCGCTCGCGACGAACAGGTGGGCGTTGTTCGGTCGAATGGCGTGCTCGTCGTCGAGGTTCAGCGTTTCACAGAAGCGTTTATCCAGTTCAGAGAGATACTGCAAAGGGCCGCCAAGCAAGGCGACGTTGCCGCGGATGGGGCGGCCGCACGCGAGGCCCGAAATGGTCTGCGTCACGACGGCCTGGAAAATGGAGGCCGCGATGTCTTCTTTGCGGGCGCCTTCGTTCAAAAGCGGCTGCACGTCGGTTTTGGCGAACACGCCGCAGCGGCTCGCGATGGGATAAATGGTGGTGTGGCTTTTTGCGAGCTCGTTCAGACCGCCCGCATCGGTGTCGAGCAGGGCCGCCATTTGGTCGATGAACGCGCCCGTGCCGCCGGCGCACGTGCCGTTCATGCGCTGCTCGATGCCGTTGTCGAAATAGATGATTTTCGCGTCTTCGCCGCCGAGCTCGATGACGACGTCGGTTTGCGGAATGAAGGTCTCAACGGCGGTTTTGCTCGCGATGACCTCTTGCACGAAGTCGATGCCGAGCCATTGCGCGAGCAGAAGGCCGCCCGAGCCGGTGATGGCGATGGTCATGGGCGTTGCCGGGTATTGCTCGGCTGCCTCGCCCACCACTTCCACGATGGTCGCGCGAATGTCGGCGTGGTGGCGGCGGTAGCACGAGTACAGAATCTCGTTGTTGTCATCGAGCACGGCCACCTTCACGGTGGTGGAGCCTACGTCGATGCCAATGTGGAGCGGCGCCTGGCCCGCGGCGCCCGCGGCAGCCTGCGCTTCGGCGACGATTGCCTGTTTGTCGTTGGTTTCAGCCATGTTGGTCCCCTTTTACATTTTGATGGATTCGCCCGGCTTGATGAACAGCAGGCGCATCGAGATAAGTGCCATTTCTTCGGAGGTCTCGGTCATTCCTGAATCGATCCATTCGCTGATTACGCCCAGGTAGGCGCCGGAATAAAACGAGATGTAATAGCGCGTGAACGCGGAAGGGTCGTTTTGGTAGCGCTCGTGCAGAAGCGAGCGTACGAAGCGCCCGCACACGGCCTCGCGAAGCCGCATGCCGAAACGGGCGTCGCCGCCGGGGCCAAGCATTGCGTGCAGGAAGGGGCCCTCTTCGCGCAGGTAGTCGTAGAGTTCCACGAGCATGGGAAGCGGGCGGTGGGTAAGGCTGCATGCGGCGATTTCGCGCAGCTTGACGTTTTGGAACTTCGCGAGCACTCCGCCGAGGCCTTCGATGACCTCGTCTTCGAAGGAAGCGAGCAAGCTTTCCTTGTCGCGGAAGTGGTTGTAGAACGTGCCGCGGTTCAGGCCTGCGCTCGTGCATAGGTCGCCGACCGAGAAGCCGTCGATGCCGCGCTCTTCGACGAGCGCGATGAAGGCTTCGCGCAGCGCGGCGCGGGAGCGAGCGATGCGTGGGTCGAGCTCAGGCGTGGTGGGCGCGGAAGTGGCAGAAGCGGAAGTGGCAGTTGTGGGTGACGCGGGCGCAGCAGCGGTTGCGGCGACGGTTGCGTCGATCGCCGTTGCGGGTGTCGCGGTTCCAGCGGCGGTTGCCGAGTCCGAGCCGCGCGTTGTTGCTGCGGTCGCGCCCGTAGTCGCGGCTGAGTCGAAGCTCGGAGCGGCGGGCGCCGCGGGCGCCATAGGTGTTTCGATGGCGGTATTCGATGCCGTCAAATGTCCCCCTTGGGTTCAATCATCTGGTCTATTAAACAGGTTGATTATTATTCAACACGTTGTTCAATAGTTCATTATACGGCTCGAAAACACACACGGCAACAAACTATGGAGGGCTTGTTGTCGATTTGACAATTGGGGTTTTGGAACGTTGGTCTAGCGGCAGGGCGCCTGGAATGCCGTCTAATAAATCTAACGAATGCTGAAAAAGCTAACTGACACTAAAAAAGCTAACGCAAGCTAAAAAAGCTAACTGGTGCTAACCAAAATGAAAAATGCTATGCTGTGACGAAAGAAAGCCGTTGATAGGGGCAGGCATGACAAAAGATTTCGTTAATCCGTTTACTCCGGTAGTTGGCAAGGTTCCCCTGCATATAGCTGGACGCGAAGAAATCATTGCCGATGTCGAGGGCGCTCTTGCTGGTGCGGGCAACGATCCGGCAATCATCAGCCTTTTGGTCGGTCCGCGTGGAATGGGTAAAACGGCCCTTCTGTCTCATTTCGCTGATACGGCCGAGTCGTCTGGTTGGGTCACTGCCCGTGTGACGTGCGTTGCGGGAATGCTCGAAGACATCCTTATTAGAACGCAGCGAGCAACGCGACATCTGGTCGATATTGAGCCTGCCCGCAAAATCAAAGGCGCGGGGATTGCCGATCTCGTTTCATTCGAATTAGAGGATACGCCTCGTGAGCTATCGAATTGGCGTTCAAGAATGGACGATATTCTGGATGCTTTGGCCGAATGCGATACCGGTTTGCTGGTGACTATCGATGAGGTCAATCCGAGCATCGATGAGATGGCGACACTTGTCGCGGCTTTTCAGCATTTTCTCGACGAAGGGAAAAAGGTCGCTCTTATTATGGCGGGTCTTCCATATGCGGTCACGTCGTTGCTTTCGGGTAAATCGACTTCGTTTTTGCGAAGGGCTGCACGGTATGAGCTTCAGGCGCTGAACGACTATGAAGTTGAAGAGGCCTTGATGAGAACGATGCGAGACGGCGGCAAAGTCTTTGAGCCCGATGCGCTCGAAGCTGCCGTCGACGCCGTCAAGGGCTTCCCCTTCATGCTTCAGCTTGTGGGTTATCGCGTGTGGCGCATGGCTGGCGATTCGGATTCCGTTGATGTCTCGATTGTTAACGCCGCGGCGAACGTGGCTCGTAAGGAATTGGACCAAAGGGTATACGAAGCGGTTTGGTTTGAGCTGAGCGAAGCCGACAAATCTTTTCTTTTTGCCATGACGGAAGATTCTGCGATAACGAGGCAAGCGGATTTGACGGGAAGGCTCAATAAGCCGAGTGGGCATGTTTCAAGATATAAAAAGCGCTTGATGCAGCAAGGGATTATTCAGGAACGTTCAAAAGGCTTGCTGGAGTTTTGCCTGCCTGGATTCAGGGAATACTTTCAGGAGCGCATTGCGGAAGAAAGAGATCTGTAGAAAGCGTTGTCTGGTCAAGGTCGGTTAGCATGTGCTTGCCGCCGATCTGCACGATGCAATCTGTCCATTCCAAGGGACACGCGTTGCCTGGAGTTCTGCATACAATGGCATATCGAAGTTTGCTGGGTTCGCGTATTCAGCGGACGATATGAGCGTTTTCGACATTACGGCATGTCATAGTAGCCGTGGTTCGAGTGTTCAGCATTGGCAACGACAGCTACGGCGCAAGCTCGGCTGCCGTGTTGGCGCATCGAAAGGAGTTTCTAATGAAAGGCGATATGGGCCAGGAAAACAGGCAGGCGCCGGGTATCAACGTCGATCATGTCATGAGTGATTCGCGTGAGCCGGGGCTTATGTCCATTGCGGCGCGCGTGCTCAAGGATGGCTGCACCGACATGGGGAGCTTTGTTGTGTCGCCCGCATGTCTTTATGCCGCGATTGAAACGCTGGCCAGGGGTGCTAAGGGCGAAACGTTTAAAGAGCTCGAATCGGTCCTTGGCGGTGCGGGGGCACGTCGTGATGCCTGTTCCCTTCTGTTCGCGAAAGACTCCGAACAAAGCGCGAGCGATTACCGCCTTTCCATTGCGACATCGCTATGGGCGAACAAGTTCACCTCTTCCCTGCGGCGAAGCTTTGGCCCCACAATAGCGGATTTACACGGCAAGACGGCAGAGGTCGATTTTGAATCGTCCGAAGCCAAAACCCTCATGTCATCATGGTTGGGCAAGAACACGGGCGGTAAGTTCACCTCTGCGCCCGAGATGGATGCCGATACCGTTTTTGCCATCATAAGTGCGCTCTATTTCAAAGACAGCTGGGTCGACCCCTTGGACGATGAAGATGTCGAAGTGGTTTTCCGTGCGCCCGAGCCCCAGCCCGACGTCGCAATGATGGGCGGATTTGGTTCGTGTGGGCACTTGCTTAGCACGCGCGAGGCGATTGCAGTTTCTTGGCCCATGCAATCTGGTGCTGTCGCTGTGTTCGCTATGTCCAACGACGGTGCGACGCTCGACGATTTCGTACAGAGTGGGGTGGCTTGGGATGCTATTTCGCGTTGTCACATGCGCGTGGGAACCACCCATCCCAAGGGCGGCATTGAGCTCTTCGTGCCGCAGTTCGAGCTGCGCTCCGACGATCGCGACCTTGGGGGCATGCTTCGTTCTCTGGGGATCGAGAACGCATTTTCTCCAAGAGCCGATTTCGGGAACATAACCGAAGCGGATGCTATGGTGAGCAAGGTCGTTCAGAACACCATGCTCAAGCTCGACCCAAACGGAGTGGAAGGCGCGGCATATACCATCTTTGTTGTGCCGGCGGGTTGCGCGCCCGAGCCTATGCCGGAACCCGTGAGGGTTGTTTTCGATCGCCCGTTCGCGTTCGCCGTTTTCTCGCATTCCGGCGCGCCGTTGTTTGTTGGGGCGTATACGGGCGCCTAATGAATAGAGTGGTCGCGAGTCGAGTTTTGACCAGGTGTTGCGACATCGATGGTTGTGCTATCGGCATTCCTTTTGGGCCGAAGCATTTCAAGTTTTTTCATAAGACGGTTGAATTCCTGGACTGCAAAATGCGATACTTAGCTTGCCGAATAGGCGTGAGCCTTGCAGGCATCAGATTGGCGAGGTACGTACCTCGCCTTTTCTATTGATTCGCTTGGGGAGCGTTACGTGGTAAACCGTTTGAACCTCCATATCGACGAATCAGGTAGCCAGGATTTCTCGGAGGGGCGCTATATTGTTGCGGTCGTTCTCCATGATCATTCCGCCAATATTGCCGATCCAATCGACCGCTATGAATGTCGGCTTTCTATTGCGGGGCTTCCCAATATACCTTTCCACGGAAAAGATTTGCTGCATGGCAACCAAGATTATGTGGCGGTGTCGCCTGGGGATAGGAAACGATTGCTTGCTCAATTCGCTCGGTTCGTTCGTGAGCTACCATTTTCTTTCTTTGTTTTGCGGTATGGCGTTTCTGATGCTCGCAATAGAGAGGAACTTGAGGCGCGGATTAGACGCGATCTTGCCCTGTTCGTTTTTGATCGCTTGCCTTATTTTCAGTTGTTCGATGTAATTGCCGTTTACTACGATAATGGACAAGGGGCAGTTAGTATAGCGTTGCGCGATGCCCTCGACTTTGCTCTCGCTAAAAATGTTGCTGACTATCGAGACGCCGATCCTAGCGCACGCAGGCTTCTCCAAGTGGCAGATTATATTTGCACCGTTGTTCGCGTCTCGGATGATTACGACGCCGGCAGGCAGACGAAGACTCACGAGCGTTTCTTTGGAAATCGTCGAAGCTTTATGCAGTCGTTCAAAAAACAGCTTGACCGGAAACTGTTCAACTGAATGGCATGTTTGGAATCGTGCCCTGGCGGGCGTGATGCCCGACGACCGCTTCCTGATCGCGTTCTATGAAAACGCCCTAGGTTTCGCGGGGCTGTTTGAGAAGCATATTTGAGCGCAAAAAGAGTCGGAGACCGAACGCTCCGACTCTTTTGATGCAATGCTGCGATGCGAAATGCTACTTGCGGGTCTTGCGGCGGACAACTTTTGCCGCGGTTGCCCGCCGCAACCATGTCGGCGAGAGCCATGCCTCAGGGGACGTCGCCCGAACCGGTGGCGGAATCCTTTGCCGCGAGAGCACCCGCGGGTTTCGCGGGCGCGAATGCATCGTGCGGCTCGTACTTCACTCCGACGAAGGTGGTCGTGGCATGCTTTGAACTAGAATCGGATCGCTTCGAACTCAGTCCCCTGATTGATCTTCGGTGCTTGCTCAAAGGACTGGTTGGTCAGGCTCCGAGTCTGGTCGTAGTTATGTTCGCTAGCGCCCGTGCACTCCACAGAGCTCGCCTTGAACGAGTGCCGCGTTTTCCTCGTTCCCAAAGCTGGCAGAGTTCCCATGCTTACGGGTCTGTGGGTCCAGCTTTTTCGCATGGTTCCTTTGAGGGTGCCGAGTAGATTCGAGACCGCATCGTGTCCGTACCCCGTCTCGCAAAGCTTTGCAGTGTGGCACTGGCTCGATATCGTGCATAATCCGTCCATACATCAAAGAAGCCCTCCGTTTCTTATGCCTAAGAAACGGAGGGAGTTTAGTTCGAAGTAGGGCGCTTACCTAGATAATAAACGAGCCTGGGCTGATGGTGGCCGTGATACGTGGGATCGCCCTGCTTCTTTGTTAGAGCGTGCGACCAACATCGTTGCCGCTCCGAATGGCCAGGGCTATGTTAAATGGGTTTTCGCAATCACCGATCGAATATTTCTCGTCAACGGCCACGTTGTCGAGAAGACTTTTATTCGCATCCATTTCCGCACCCACAATTAGCGTGTCGCAAGAAAGCTTGCGGCTAATGCCGTCAGCCGTCTTGATGACAACATTGCCATCCTTCATCTCGCTAATAGATGCGCTCGGCCAAGCTCGTACGCCCAGTGCATACAAAGCTGTGGTCATCCATCGCTGAGCATGCTGCGATTGCTGGCAATCGAGTTTCTCGTTGGGCGCGTCGGTGACTAGCTGTACGCTTCTCCCGTGCACTGTCAACCACAGTGCCGCATCCCATGCCTGAGCATTACCGCCCCAAATCACTACTCGTTCGCCCTCTTCCCCATTCATGAATGCGTCAAAGTCGATAATGGACACGCTTCCGTCGTTTGCGGCGTTGAGTTTTCGGCGTGTGCCGCCTGTCGCCAAAACGACAGCATCTGCGCCCGACTGATTGAGAATGTCAGCATCGGCTTCGGTGTTTAACTTTACTGTCACGTTGGCGAGTTCCAATTGGCGCTCGAGATATGCGGTGAGTTCGGAAAGATTCTCGTGCGGGCCTTTGACCATTTCGGCAAAGGAAAGCAAGCCGCCAAGCGAGCTGTTCTTTTCGTACAGCGTAACATGATGTCCTCGCAAAGCAGCGATGCGCGCTGCTTCCATACCTGCGGGTCCGCCGCCCACTACGACAACGTTTTTGGCGGTTTCGGCTGGTATTAATTCGTAGGTCGAGGGTCCTCCTTCGCGCATAACGCGGTGCGTTAGAGCGTTAACGCGGCAATATCCCTCTTTCGCATTGGCTTCGTTGCTGCCGATATGGCAGTGTACGCATCGCGTACACGGAGCGATTTCGTCACGGCGACCTTCGGCCAGCTTATTAACGTACTCCATGTCGACAGTTAGAGGACGGTTGAGCAGATAGAAATCGACCTTGCCATCCACGAGCGCCTGTTCGAACATATCGGGAGCTATGGCGGGGTCGGCATAGCCGACGATACCGACGGGGATGTCGACAACCTCCTTATACTTTGCAGCTATGTCGAGCAGCATTCCTGCGCCGCTCGATTTCGCATTAATCATGCCTTCCCAATGTCGCTTGAAATTAAACTGCGTTGAAAATCCCGTAGCGCCCTCAAGTCCGTTCAGAATGAAGTACAGTTCGGGGGCGCATTGTGCAGCATGAGCGTCGAGCATGCCCATGCGGAGCTGGAGAGCGTCGGCGCCGGCATTCTCGAATAATTTTGCGAAAGCGAGGCTTTCATCCAGGCTATTAGCAAGATTGAAAGTTGTGGTGACGTTTTTGTCGAGGGTGGCTAGTGTGGGGTTATTGGGGATGTTGTCTTTTTCTTCGATACCGTGCATCAACACTTCGATTGGGAAGTCGTCTCCGCAGGCCTCTTTAACTTTCTGAATACATTCCACCGTGAAGCGTGCTCGGTTTTCTATGGAGCCGCTTCCGTATTCATCAGTACGTGTGTTTGTGGCGCGTCGCATTAGCTTTGCTCCAACGCCGTTGCCAGAGGAGTGGATTTCAAAAGCTTTGGCTCCAACGCTTTTGAACCAAAGGGCACGCTCCGCCGCCTCATCTTCCATTTCATGGAGCTCCTCAACGGTGATTTCCTCAATCGCGGGAAGCATCATGCCCGTTGAGAAGCGACCGCCGACGTGACAATCGTTCGCCTCACATTCTGAAATAAGGCGTTCTAGGAAGGTGCGCGCTGCTTGCTCCTTTTCTGCAGTTTCGAAGGGAGGAATGAGGTCGCTTACGTTTTCTAACCAGATGAAGGACGTGCCTCCGCGTGCTATGTTCGCGTAATACTCGAACAGCTCATCAGTAAGTCCAGCCAGATAGCACGCTGATCCAGCTGACGCCTTTACGATGCGATTTTTCAATTCGAGGCTTCCCATCATCCAAGGGGAAAGCAGTGTTTCGAAATTTGTAGTTGCTTGCTTAAAATCCTCTTGGGGATTAAGTGTCGCTTGGGGGATTAGCTCATTTGAGGGATTTCCAGATGCTTTGTCGCCAGTTTTGCCTGCGCTTGCCGCATCTTTGGAAGTAGGTTGAGCGCATCCTGTAAATCCGAGGACGGCTAATCCTGCTCCCGAGAATGCGGCGCCCTGCAAGAACCTTCTGCGATCGATTGAAGTGTGGTAAGTCATGAGATCCTCCTTTTTGACCCCTCTTTGGCACTTGGCCTTTACGATGGTTGCTTAAAACTGCTGATAAATCACTCACACGGCTTATGTGATATTGTGATTTCTATTTAGAAGGCTCGCATGGATTGGGTGAAAAGTGAATTATGGAGCAAATATGCCGGCACACACTTCTGTGGAGCATTTTGGCGAAGAGGCTCGGCAGAGGGTCTCTGTTGGCTTTCCGCGGACGATTCGCCGTGTCAATTTATGCTTTGGGCTCTCGTTTGCGTTTTTGTTTGGACTGATTGTGCTGTGGGGCGGCATTCCTGTCAGTAAACTTGTCGGTCTTGACATGGGCGGAACAATAAAGTTGTGGTCTCTCCCTATGTTCTTTGCGATTGCCGTAGCCCTTCTGCTCGCAATGACGCTCAATCAATGCCGCTCTGTGGGTGCTATGCGCACGGCTCCGGCAATAAGTGGCTTGCTCTGCGCCGTTGGCCTTCTTGTCCTCTATTACTCCAATCAAGGTTCTGGCGGTTTTCTACTCGTTATTCTTTCTGGATTATGCACGGGTTTTGGCTATGGGGTTTTGCTGCTTGGATGGATAAACCAACTGACGAGCTTCAGCGAGCCATTCATCGCTAAGGAACTTATGGGCTCTCTCGCCGTCTCGATCGTCTTCTATTTTGTTGCCCGTTTGCTAGCGGCGGGAGAGGCTTTTCTTTTTGTTTCCGTAGGGCTCTCTTTTGCATCGTCGTTCCTTCTATGGACTAGACGCAAGAATCTACGCTCTTTGTCGGGCGGGATGAGCTTTGGGATGACTGGTGTGAAGGTCGTCTTGGGGGAACTTCGAGAACCTATCGTGTGCGTGTCGGCTCTTGCGGCTGTTGTATCGCTTACTCGATATGCCGCCATCACAAGCGTCTCTAATTCAGCGCTGTTTGATTTCGCGACTCATGGTTCAGCACTTGTTGTTAGCGCAACCCTCTATGTCCTTCTCCGTATTTTTGGAAATAAGGGAACTGTTAGCTTGGGGCATACTGCTATTCCTGCAATCTACCGTGTGGCGTTTCCCGTCATAGCAACCTTGCTATTGCTCGCTTCTGCTTTTGGCCACTATGTAAATATAGTTGTGGCCGCGGTGGCGTTCGTTGTATTTCTCATTGTGTCAATCTGTACTATGCATTCGGCTCAGTCTATTGCTCGTAGGCATCGAGTGTGGCCACCTCTCGTATATGGTCTGATAGCGGGTTCGATGTATGGCTCCTTCGCTCTCGTCATGAGCCTGCGCAGCCTGTGGACTTATCCCGCGGTAAAAAGCGACGGAGCCTCGCTTACCGTTATAGTCATCTTGGCTTTCTATGTGCTCGCTATGTCGTTCTTTATTCTGCAGGGGCGGCTGGGTCACATGAAGGGCGTTGCTGCTTCTGCGGCAGACGACAAACCTGTAGTGGTTGTCGTTGAAGAAACGGCCTTCAAATGCGAATTGCTTGCAAAGGAATTCGGCCTCACTCAAAGGGAACGGGAGGTCATGGTCCTTATGGCGAAAGGACGCGATGTCCCCAGTATTGCTCAACAGCTTTTTGTGTCGGCTAATACGGTGCGTTCTCATAGCAAGAATATTTACAAGAAATTAAATATTCACTCGAAAGCGGAGTTGTTTAATTTGCTTGATGGCCTACCTGCTGTGGATGAACGCTTGAACGGAGGGAATTCAGGCGCCAGCGAATAATGCGGCTTATTTGCCAGTGATGCGGTTGATTTTCATTGTTAGCCGGACGCTTGCGGCGCAAATAGGATTCTCGCAGTTAGCAGGACGGGCGCGTGGGCGCCCGTCCTGCGCTTTTCCGGGTTGAATCTGAATCTACCCCGATTCCGTTGACACCTTCTACGCCGCCCTCGGGACTGGGACTGTTTTTTGGACATTCGGAACCGAGCTGCTGAGCGCACTGCCGCTCATATTCCACGGGCGATAGGTTGCCGAGGGACGAATGCGGCCGCCTGGTATTGCAATACAACTCGATGAACTTGAATATTTCCTGCCTGGCCTCTATCCAGGTTTCGTACTTGCGATCGAGAGGGGGCTCACTCTTCAGGGTCTTGAAGAACGGCTCCATGACGGCGTTGTCGTAAGGGCAGCCCTTGCGGGAAAACGATTGGACGAACCCGCGGTCCTCGAGCTCCCTGCAAAATCTGCTGGAGGTGTATTGGCTGCCCCTATCCGTGTGCACCATGAGTCTTCCGCCCGGATTTTCCCTGTTCACGGCGTTGTCTAGGGTGTCGATCACCGGATTCTCGTTGATGCGGGAGGAAACTTGCCATCCGACTATCTTGCGCGAGAACGGGTCGAGGTAGGTGGCCAGGCAGGGCCATCCTTCCCTCGTGGGGATGTAGGTGATGTCGCCGCACCACACGCTGTTCCTCTTTCGGGCGGAGAATTCCCTGTTCAAGACATTGACCCCCTTGTCCGAGGCCCTTCCGCCCCTTCTGTATTTCCTGGGGCCTCTGCAGGATATCAGCCCCTTCCTCGCCATCATGCGCTGCATGGTCTTGCCGTTCGTGACGATGCCGATCTTGCGAGGCTCGACGACGATTCGCCTCGACCCGTACTGCATTTGTTGACACAGGTCAATTGTCGAATTGCTCGAGCGGGGCGTGTTCTATCTCGCCCCTGAAATGCTCTCTGAGATTCACCGGTATCTCTTCCAAGATCTTGACCGGGATATGTATCGCCCCGGACAATTCAAGACCGAGCGCATGGTGAAGCAGGAAGGGATCCTCAACGGCGATAGCGTGCTTTATGCCGACCCGATGGCGTACGATATGTCGTTACGCGGGGCCTTTGCGAGCGAAGCAGCGAAAGCGTACACGACCTTCTCCGCCGACGAGCTCAAGAGTTTCTGCCATTTCACGGCCTCTCTTTGGCGGATTCATCCTTTCGTCAAAGGCAATACGCGCACCGTCGCGGTGTTCTCTGAGCTCTACCTTAATTACCTGGGCTTCGACGTGACGAACGAGCCTTTTGGCAAGCATGCGCGCTTTTATCGCGATGCCCTTGTACGCGCGATGTATCGCAATGCCCCGGCGGGCGTAATGCCCGACGATCGCTTCCTGATCGCGTTCTACGAAAACGCCCTGGGTTTCGCGGAAAACGACCTGTCTCGCGAAGACCTTATATGCACGCCCCTTTTCGAGAATCCCGACTTACTGTGCAACGTCGACCCGAAAGAGGCGCTTAAGCGAGATGCATCTTCTGGTTTCGCTTCTTAATCGTCTCGTTGACGTTTTCGGCATATTCTTCGTAGTTTTTTGGTTTCAGGGGATACAAGGGCGCGAACATTTCAACTCCGCCTTCTTCTGTCACAAACGAGCCGATCAGTTTCTGCCGTTCGCAGAAGCCTTGGAAACTACCGAAATACGCGAAATCATCGGCATAGTACTGGAGCGAATTGAAGACACGCATCAAATTCGCCCTCACTTCTTCGAAGCGGTCATCGTCAGAGAAGAATTTAGATATTCCTTCTTCAAACGCGCATGCGTCACGTTGATGATTGACCGATGAAACCGCGGGGCAGGCGAAGAACGCTTTTAGGCATAAAAGCGTTACATCAATTCTGTCATAGACGCCCTCTTCTCCGCCGCGGGCTTGATTCAGGGTTTCGTGAGGCCCGCCGTTGCTTCCTCGCGGGAATAGGATGTGGCCTCCGAGCTTTCGACTCTCTTTAAGGAATTCGCGAATGCGGAAGTCCGCCTCTGATGCGTTAATATCGTGCGCCGAATAGTAATCTTTAAGCCAGTGCACGCTTGGGCCAAGGTAGTCGACGGAAAACAGAATCGTTTGGTCGCCCGATGGCACCTCGATGTCCCAGAAGGGGCCGCGCCCATAATCTTTCTCGGCGGAAACGCGCGCCTCTTTCGTTTGCGGTCCCCAAAAAGCCTCCACCAGGTCTTCTTTGAGGATTATCGATTCAGAATCGGGGTCGGGACGATTGCCGAGATTGTAGTTTGCCGTGGCTAAATCGTGCAGGTAATTGAATTCAAGAGAATGCATTGAAGCCCCAATCTGTCCTTGCGCTCATGGTTTCGCTTGCTGTCGAGGTGCGGTTGGTTGGCGTGTAGGCTGCACGCGTTGCTGCAGGCGTCTCTTGTGCGGCCACATCTCCCAGTACTCCCCCGTGTTTTCGTCGTAAGCGAGAACGGGAACGTGTCCAGTCTTCATGACGCCGCCATCGATATAGAAGTGCGATGCGCCGTCATGCCACGCACCTTCGTAGCCCGCGATGCCCGAAACGGTCTCGGTGGCGATATGCCCGCTTATGATGTCGAGCTCGAATTTGTGCCCTACGAAGTCTGGCTGCATGGTTGTGAATGCCTCTTCTGGGGTGCCTATGCGCCATAAATCGCCTGCGTCTTCGTCGATTCCGGCATGGACGAACACCTGCTGCGACGTTTCGTAGTAATAGGGAAGCTTTCGTATCCAGGAAAGCACATCGGCGTGGCTCGTCTTCATGCAATCGACGACGAACCGGTATGCTTCTTCGAATTTCCTACGCATGAGCAGGTGTTTGACCTGGCTAAACTCCCCTTCCTCAAGAAAGCTTCTTGCAGTGGCGAGGTTGGAATCGGCAAGAATCCATCCCTGGGTAAAAACCGGGTCGCCGACCATGGCGCAGTATTCGAGCAGCATCTCCTCGTGGTTGCCCCTTAAGGCAATCACCTGGCCGGGACAATCGCGCTGGAGCTGCATGATTCTTTGGTAGACCTCAAGGCTCGCTGGGCCGCGGTCGCAGTAATCGCCGCATAAGACGAGCGTCGAATGCCCGTCTGCCAGGTTGACGAAGGAGAGCGATTTTTCGAAGGCTTCGATGCAGCCGTGGATGTCGCTCATTGCGTAAATCATATTTGGCCCCTTCCTGGGTTGTGGCCGTTTGCGATTTCGCAGCTTCTCTCCCCAAAAGATGCGCGGGTTTGCTCCCGCTGTAAATAATACGGGAGTACGCCCGCCCTGTCAACGGTAAAAAGAGTAGAAGGCTTTTGTTCCATCAATCATTAGGTTACGACATGTGCTCGAAAACGTCCTTGAAGTAGCCGCGATCGCGATGCTCGATAGCGTACAGCGCGCGCAGCACGGCTCGTAAGGCGAAATTGGTGTACACCATGCGTACGCCCGGGAAATCGAGTTTCGCAAGCGAGTCGCGGAAGGCTTCGAGCTTCGAGAAAAACAACTCCGACCCAAACAGCGAAGCTTCATAGCGCGTGGCGCCGTCGAAAGAGGCGGGAACGTCGAAGGCGGTGAGCGGCAGCCCCATCAAGGCATAGAAGTCGATTTTGCCGCAGTCTCTCTCATATGTCTCGACGCGCTCAAGTGCATATTCAATGCAGGCGGAAAAAGAAGGCATGTTGGAGATGTCGTCCCTCACGCAGCATTTCGCGGCATAGGGAGCGAGTATGGCGGCCTCGCGGGCGCATTTCACGTTCTTCTTTTGCAGGGCCATCGTTTTCTTCCTTCGCGATGCGGGGCGAATATGGGACGATGCCTCAATTATGCGGGTGCTCGCCCGCTTTTGCAAATGTCGAGCCGTAAGGCAGCTTGGGCTTGGTGGGTCAGATGACGTGCGGCTGCGGACGTTTTCTGCATGGTACGTCGCTCGGTCTTTCGGTTTTCCCGTCGGCAGCAAATTGGAATCGAACGGCCCCTTCAATTGTGTGGTGACGTTGGGGCGTGGCTGCGTTCGATAAGACCCCCGGATGAAAGGGGTAAAATCGGCGGTGAACGGTTATGTCCGCTGTTTTTCGGCTTCGGTTCCGTCTGTTTCCGCACAATCATTATTGGCGGGGAAACCACAGGACGGAGCTGGCGCGAAAGGCAACCATTCGACTTATAAGGAGACATTGCATGAAAGCGAAGTTCGTTCACCGCTGCACCCACGTGCTCGATAAGGAAGCAACCATCAAGTTCTATGAAGAGGCCCTTGGCATGAAGGTGCTGCGCGAAATGGGCCCCGAAGATGGCTCCTGGACCAATACCTTCATGGGCAACGACGACGTGCCTTTCGAAATCGAGCTCACCTGGAATCGCGGGCGCGTGGAGCCCTACGAGAACGGCGGCAAAGACACCCATATCGCCTTCGTCGTGGACGACTTTGACGCCGCCCACGAGCTTCATGAAAAGATGGGCTGCATCATTCGTGAGAATCCCCGCATGGGCCTGTACTTCATCGCTGATCCCGAAGGCCAGTGGGTCGAGATTCTTCCTGCTCGCTAACGCAACATCTGCGTCGGAATAGCGCAGCGCGCGGCGTTGTGGGAATTCTCGCCGAGCGCCGCGCTGCTAGACGCCGTCGCGCTCGAACGGAACCCATGCCACGCCGCGCGGCGTTTCCGCGCGTTCCAGGCATATGCCGAACGATTGCTCTATGGCGCGATGCACGCCTTCTTCGCTCGGCGCGCCCTGCGCCGTCAGGCGGCCGCGCCCCATCACGAATACGGTATCTGCTACCGAAAGCGCTAGGTTTAGGTCGTGAATCACGGCGATGACCGTTTTGCCGCACGCGCGCACCTGGCGAATGAGCCGTGACATGTCGAAACACGCTGCCGCATCCATGAACGACGTGGGCTCATCGAGCAACACGATGGGCGTGCCTTGCGCCAATACCATTGCCATGCGCGCCCGTTGGCGCTGGCCGCCAGACAGGCTCCGCAGCGGCCGATCGCGCAGCTCAAAAACGCCTGCGAGCGAAAGCGCCTCGTCGATGCGTTGCGCGTCTTCGTCGGAAATTCGCGAGAAGGGCCCGTGGTGCGGAAACCTTCCGCACGCCGCCAGCTCGCCTACCGTCATCATGGGCGCTTCCTGCTGCTGCACGAGCACGCCCAAGCGGCACGCCCGCTCACGCGAATCCAACGACGCGACGTCGCGCCCTTGAATAAGCACGCGCCCCGAGGTCGGCTTTGCGAGTCCCATGGCGAGCTTCGCAAGCGTGGATTTTCCGCAACCGTTTGGTCCAACAATGCAGCCGACCTCGCCTTTCGCGAACGATGCGGAAAAGTCGTCGAACAGGAAGCCGCCGTTATAGCCGAATGCGACGTTCTCGAAATCAAGCTCGCCCATCAACGCTCCCCTTTCGCGAATGAAGAATCAGATAGATGAAGAACGGGCCTCCCACGAGGGCCATGCAAATGCCCACGGGAATCTCGAATGGTGCGAACAGCGTGCGCGCGATGGTGTCGCACGCGCATACCAGAATGGCGCCCACGATTGGCGAAAGCGCCAGAACGCGCCGGTTGTCGTGCCCTACGACATATCGCACGACGTGCGGAACGATGAGGCCCACGAATCCGATGAGTCCCGAGAAGCACACCGCCGCGCCCGCGAGCAGCGCCGCGAGCGAAAGCAGGGCGAGCCGCGTGCGGTTCACGTTCAATCCGAGCGCATGAGCGCCTTCATCGCCGAGCGACAAAATGTTCAGCCGCGTCCCCTGCCCTGCGGCCAGAAGCAGACCCGCGCAAATCATGGCGCCGGGTATGGCGAGCTCCGACATCATGACGCCCGAAAGGCTTCCCACCAGAAAGCCCGATGAATTCACGTACGCATCGGGGTTGAAAATGAGCACCGTGTTCATGCCTGCCGTGAAAATCGCCGTGAGCGCCATGCCCGCGAGCACGATGGTCAGGCGCGACGCGCCCGCGTAGGCCGACACGAAGAACACGAGCAACGCCGAGGCGAGCGCGCCCAGAAACGCCGCCGCAGCCGACATGCCCAGCGCGTGCGGGGCGATGCACGCGAACAGCAGCACGAACAGGCCTGAACCTGCGTTCACGCCAATGATGTTTGGGCTGGCCAGAGGGTTGTTCAGTGTTGCCTGTATGAGCGCGCCGGCTTCGGCGAGCGCCGCGCCCGCCAGCACGCCGCCCAGCACGCGCGGCACGCGCACGTTTGCCAGCACGTTGTTCGCCATGTCCGATGCGTTGCCCACCACGAATGCCGCCACGTCCGCCGCGCCTACCGAGGAAGAGCCCAGCGCCAAGCCCGCGAACGCTACGCCGGCGAGCGCGGTCAGCGACAGCAGGAGCATTGCCCGAAAGCGGCGGCCCTCGCGCCTCGGAGCCGCCGCGTTGGATGGTTGATTATCGCGCACGGGTCGCCCTATTCGTTATACAGTGCGTCGTAGAGGAACTGGTACGCCTGGTCCCAATTGTTATTGGGCTTGTATTGGAACAGCTTCGGGTCGAGCGTGACCACGCGGTTGTTCTTCACGGCGTCGAGCTGCGCCCACGCGGGGTTGGCCGTCGTTTGGTCTTCGAGCGCCTTCTGTGCCGCCTCGTCAGAGTCGCCCATCGGAAGCAGGAAGATGGTGCGCGGGTTTGCCTCAATCAGGGCTTCAAGGCTGTAGTCGGAAAGCAGGCCCTTGTTGGAGTCGGCGATATTTTCCGCGCCCAGCTCAGAAAGCATCACGCCTGTTTGCGTGGAGGACGACTGCACGCGCGTGCCGCCCGAATACGTGGTGAGTACCACCGCGCTTCCGGCCTGCTGGCCTTCTGCCTTCGCGCGAATCTCGTTGATCGCGTCGGCTACTGCTTGCCCATTTTCCGCATATGCCTGCTCGTCGCCCGTGATGTCGCAGCACGTGCGCAGCATGCGCAGATAATCGTCGAACGTGGTCACCTTGAAATAGGCAACGGGGATATTCGCCGCAGTAAGCGTGTCGGCGAGCTCGGTTTGCGTAACACCGCCGCCGCGACCCGAGCTCGAGCCCGTAAGAATCACGAAGTCGGGGTTCAGCGCGATGATCGACTCGGCATTAAGCGAAGAGAAATCACCGATCTTCTGCGCGTCAGAGGTGATGCCATAATCGGAAAAAGCGTCGTCGGAAGCGCCAACAAGCGTGCCGCCGGCCAGCTCCCAGATGTTTGCAAAGCTGCCCATGCCGGCAACCACGCGGTTGTGCGAAGCGACGGTTACCTCGCGGCCCAAGTCGTCGGTGAATGTGCAGGATCCCTGCGAGGCCGACGCTGTCACCTGCGTATTGCCAGATTCATTTGGATCGCCCTGCGATGCGCAGCCTGCCAGGGAAAACGCGCCTGCGCCCATGGCGAGCGCGCACGAAATCGCGATCGCGCCGTGTGCGACCTTTTTCATTATATGCTCCTTTTCGTTGTGCTTTTCCGCGTTACGCAATGGGTGCGCTCGCCGCGGCTTTTTCGGCGTTTTTCTTGCTCCAGGCGCAGTAGTCGTCCTGGCCCAAAATGTCGCCGTCATGGTAGTACGCGGCGCGGGCGCGGCAACCGCCGCATACGCCCTTGTAGTCGCAGGTTCCGCAGGCTCCTTTGTAGGCTTGCGTGCGCAGTTTCTGGAATACGGGGCTTTCGCGCCAAATCTCGTCGAAGGGCTGTTCGCGCACGTCGCCGGCGTCTTCAGTCATGTATGCGCAGGCGCGCACGATGCCCTCGCTGCCCACCACGCAATAGGTCAGGCCCGCCAGGCAGCCGCGCGTGTAGCGCGTTTGGACGCCAATCTGTTCGGCAATGCGCATGAACTGCGGCGCGCACGTGGGCTTCACTTCGATGCCCGCGTCGCGGCCGGCGCGCAGAATGTCGGCAAGCAGCTGCTCGTTTTGCTCGACGTCGATGCTTTCGTCGGAAATGTCCTTTCCGCGCCCAACGGGAACCAGGAAGAATACAGAATGGTTCATCGCGCCGAGCTCTTTCGCGAAACGCGTGATGTCGCAAATTTCGTCGCGATTTCTGTCAACGACGGTGGTGTGAATTTGGAACGGCAGGCCGACGCCCTTGCATGCCTCGATGCCCGTGAGCGTTGCTGCGTGTGCGCCGGGCACTCCGCGGAAGATGTCGTGCTTTTCGGCATCGAGGCTGTCGATGCTGATGCCCATGGCGCATGCGCCCGCTTCCTTGAGCTTGCGCGCGATTTCGGGCGTGATGAGCGTGCCGTTGCTGCCGAACACCGGGCGCAGGCCGCACGATGCCGCGTGCGCGACCAGCTCGAAAATATCGTCGCGCATAAGAGGCTCGCCGCCACTGAAAATCATGATTTTGAAGCCGGCGCGTGCGATTTGCGAGATCATCGTGCGCGCTTCTTCGGTTGAAAGCTCCCTGCTGTCGCATTCGTCTGCGTCTTGGTAGCAATGGGCGCATTTCAGGTTACATCGGTTCGTGGTCATCCACGATACGATCATTGTTCCCCCTTTGATCGAAAAACTGACGGGGGTTGACGATAGGCGGTGACGTTGCGTCGTCGCCAATACATCGTTTGACGTAAACGCGTCGTTATGCCTGCGTATTGTTTTGGGATTGCTCGAGCGCGTCTTGCAGGAAGCTGAGCGTGCGACGCTGGATGCCGGCATAGAAATCGCGTCCATACTGCCTGGGCCCCGCGCTGCGTTGACGCGCGAGGCGTCCCAACCCGGCGAGAGCGTTGGGCATGCCGCCTAAACTGGAGAAGCGAATGGCGAGGGCCCGAGCGCGCTCGTCGGTGGTCAAAACGCCGTCGTGCATGGCTTCGATGGTGTCGCCCATGAGTTGGTGCCAGCAAATTACTTCTTCGCGCGAGAGCTCGGGAATGGGGTATTCCTCGAGCGACTCGCCAGTGATGGCCGACCACAGCATGTCTTCGCGGTCTTGCGCGGCGCCCACGGTGGCGGCGAGCTCGCTCCAGTTTGCCTGGTCGTGGTTTGCAAGGTGCGCGCGCAGTCTCTGCACGACGTTCATGTCGCGTAGGATTTTCGTGCTTTCGCGTTCGAGTTCCGCCTCGCGCTGCGCGAGCGCCAAGGCGAGTTCGGCATCGGGGTCGCCTCCTTCGCCTTCTTGTATTTGCGAGAGCGAAAGCCCCAGGTATTTCAGGGTGATGATGCGGTTGAGGCGTTCCTCGTCGGCCGGCGAATACAGGCGCAGGTTCTGTTCGCCCTTGCACGTGGGGCGCAACAGCCCGCGCTGGTCGTAGTACTGAATGGTGCGCACGGTCACGCCCACGCGCGCCGCCAGCTCGCCCACCGTCATGAGGCCCTGGTTGCTTTCCTCGTTCATGGTCCCCCCTTGTTTCGCGCGTCGCTGTTTCGCGCGCTGCTTGCGTTGCGGCCTTGGGCGCGCTTTGCGGCTTGTCTCCCTTTGCGGATTGGAGTGCGGCAGTTCTGCATCATGCTGAGAAATGTCGTGCCTCGCCGCAGTTTCGCATTGCACTTCATGCTGAGAGATGACGTTACGTCATCGTCAACGTTTTTGGTATTGGACGCTCTAGGGTTCAAATAATCAACGAGTGCAGACCCCTGGACTGCGTTGATTGCATTACGTGGAGCTTCTTTGGCGAGCAACGTGGCGGTCGCGTTCCCTGGCGAATGCTGCGTTCTGCCGCCCCTGGCGAGCGCAACGGTCGGGCTCCCTATTGAATCTATGGCTGGGCATCCAATGAATGCTGCGGTTGGGCCTCCTTGGCGAATGCGATAGTGAGCGGTTGAGCGAATGCTCGATTGGTTTGCGTTCTTTTACGCGGGAGGATGCGTTTGTGTGTTAAAGTTAGCCCATACTAACACCAATGAGGGGTGGTCTCCGCACGTTCGTTTTCGCGTTGGCTGCTCTGCTTTTTCGCTTGCAGATTGCTGCGCATACGGAAAAGCGCGCCTTCCTCACTCGAGAAGGCGACTGCGCTTTCCGGGAAAAGATGAGCCACTTGTCGAGGATGCGAACGCCCATCAGCTGAAACGAGGCGAGTCAAATAGAAACGGTTCTCGGAATTCTGATTCCTTTCATGGGCACGACGCTCGGTGCTGCCTGCGTGTTCTTCATGAAAAGGCCGCTCGGGAATTTGGTGCAGCGTTCCCTTGCGGGCTTCGCTGCCGGGGTTATGGTTGCGGCTTCGATTTGGAGCCTGCTTATTCCCGCCATTGAGCAGTCGGCGCCTATGGGAAGATTGTCGTTTTTCCCAGCGTTTGCGGGGTTCTGGACGGGCGTGTTGTTTCTGCTCGTTCTTGACCATGTAATTCCCCACCTGCATGTGGGCAGCGAGCAATCGGAGGGGCCAAAAAGCACGTTGAGCCGTACGACGATGATGCTTCTGGCGGTGACCTTGCACAATATTCCCGAAGGTATGGCTGTTGGCGTTATGTATGCGGGCTTTCTTGCGGGGAATATGCAAATCACGGCAGCGAGCGCGCTTGCTTTGTCGCTCGGCATCGCGATTCAGAATTTCCCTGAAGGCGCGATTGTTTCGATGCCGCTACGAGCTGAGGGCGTAAGTCGGCGCAAGGCGTTTGTGGGCGGTGTTCTTTCGGGCGTCGTTGAGCCCATTGGTGCGGTGCTCACGATTCTGGCTTCGCAGTTTGTGATTTCGGCGCTTCCGTATCTGTTGAGTTTTGCGGCGGGTGCCATGCTGTATGTCGTGGTCGAGGAACTCATGCCCGAAATATCCCAAGGTCGGCACTCGAATTTGGGCACGGTGTTTTTCGCCGTGGGCTTCAGCATGATGATGGTGCTCGATGTGGCGCTGGGGTAAAGGCTCGGCAAAGGGGTGAGGTTGAGGCGGGGCAATTGATGCTGGGCGGGCTGTTGTTGTTGGGCGGGCTGTTGTTGTTGTTGTTGGGTGGGTCGTTGCTGCTGGCGGAGGGCGTGGTTCGCGCGCTGTTTTCGCTACCCTCAACGAAAAGGTAACGTTTCGACGGCGTTCGCGCGCGAGTTTTAGAATCGCGTTTATGGAAAACGCGCAGGTACATACCCTCAAGAAACACGTTCTTGTACACGACGGACAGAGCCGTATTGGCGCCGACCGGTTTTGCTTCGACGAAGAAAGAGCTGGTGGCGAGGGGCAGATGTGCATTGATGCTGGACAAACGTGCGTCGATGGGGAACGAGCCGATGCCGTCGCGGAACAG
This sequence comes from uncultured Slackia sp., assembly GCA_934661005.1. Lineage (GTDB taxonomy): Bacteria > Actinomycetota > Coriobacteriia > Coriobacteriales > Eggerthellaceae > Slackia. Next base: position 21,938 of record CAKUIK010000010.1, on the reverse strand, counting down.
GCCGATGCCGCCAAAAGGCGGGTGGGCCAATCGTTTTTCGCTCAAGGTATTCGCCAGGCGTTCATGTATTACGGCGTGTCCATCATGCAGACGTTTGTCGAGTTCGGCGTGTTTGCCCTAGCTCAGCTCGCGTTGCCGACGGGCATTGCGAACGGCATCGCGGTTGCGTGTTCGGGTTCGTTCAATTTCCTTATGAATCGCAACATCACGTTCAAGTCGTCGAGCAATTTTTGGCGCAGCGTGGCCATGTTCGTCGCCCTTTATATTTGGAATTTCCTGTTTGGCACGTGGTTCATAGGTTGGGCAGCTGCGTCATTCGGCTGCCCCGAGATGCTTGGCAAATTCATCACCATGGCCATGCAGGGCATCTGGGGATTCTGCCTGTGCAAATGGGTGATTTTCCGCTGAGGGTACACGTGGTGTCGCGGGCTTGCGATCTTTGCGCTTTCTCTCACGCAAATGGCTTATTGTTCGATAAGGGAGCCATGCGTCACGGGTTTGCACGGCCTTAGTGCTTCGCTTTGCTATCGCGCTTCCGTTCGTTTTCGGCTTCGCTGAAAACGTGTCCCGACTTCGGCGATTCTGGCACAAATTTGCGGTTGTGAACGGTTTTTGGTCGCACATAGAGACTTATTTGAATGCGCTTTCAAGCGCCGAGCTTCTGACCTGGCCTTTTAGAAAGCGCTTTTTGCGTTCCAAAAATTTCATCGTTCACAACCGCAAATTTGTGCCAAAACGGGAAGGAAACGGACACGTTCATGATAGAGTGCATCGCATAATTCCCGGTTGCGGAAGATATCGCCTTTGCGGAAACGGCGTTGCTGCCGAAAAGCCGCTGTCGCGAAAACAAACGCCGACATCGCGAAAGCGCCGTTGTCGGTGAAGCCGCATTCGGTGCGTTGCATAGTCGTCGGAGGAAGAGGCCGCCATGGCTATTGTGCTCGGAAGACAGAGCGCTTTGCGCGTTTGGAATGGGTTGGCTGCAGGCAGAAGTGCGCTTGGATGTCGAAATGTGACCGCCGGTCAAGGCTCGCCTGAGGACCAGGGCTCGCCTGCTGACCAGAGCTCGCCTGCCGGCCAGGGCTCGCCTGTGAATCAAAACTCGCCTGCAGACCAAGGCTCGCTTGCGGAACGCGATGCGCTCGTCGACCGAGACACCTTCCCGAATCAAGACGCGGCCGCCGGCCCAAACGCGCACTCCAACCGAAGCATGCCCGCCATGTTTCAGAGCTCGCGTGATTATCGTCGCAGATTAGAACGCGACACGAAGGCGGCTGTTAAGCTTCTTGAGTCGGGTGCCGCTCCCGCGTTTGACCCCTCGGCGTGCGCTCATTTCTTTGGGGACGAGGCGCCGGTTCACGCGACCGTAGCGCATGCCCGCCTTCGTCGCGCGAGAGGCGGAATCGAAACGTCGGTTCGCAAGGGACCATTTCATCCGCGATCATTCATGCAAATCGAAGACAGCCTGTATATCAGCACGCCAGAGATGGCGTTTTGCGAAATGGCGAACGTGCTTTCCCTCGAACAGCTCATTGCGCTCGGTTTGGAGCTTTGCGGAACGTACCGCCGCACATCGACGTTTGGTTCGGCTCAATATGATGCCGTCCCGCTCACCTCGCCTCGCGCACTTGCGGCATTCGTCGATCAATCTCCCCAGTTCAAAGGTGCAAAGAAAACGCGGCGCGCGCTTGCCCATATTGTTGCAGGCTCGGCATCGCCGCGCGAAAGCGAGCTCGCCATGCTGCTATGCCTCCCCTATTCGCTTGGCGGCTACGGCTTGCCCCATCCGATTATGAATGCCGAGATGCCATTGCCGAAAACGGTGGCCGCGACGGGGCGCGCGTCGTTGCGCTGCGATTTGTATTGGCCCGCCGCGCGCCTCGATGTGGAATACGACAGCTCGGAGTACCATTCGGCGGAGCGCCTGCTTGCGAACGACTCCATACGACGTACTGCGCTCGAATCCATGGGCGTGACGAGCGTGAACATAACGGCCGAGCATCTACGTCGCGCGCCGCTGTTCGACCAGGCCGTGCACGGTATCGCGCATATTCTTGGCAAGAGGCTGCGTTTGCCGGGCGATTTTCGTCTTAAGCAAGAAAAGCTCTGGCGAGAGCTTGGAATCGTGGTTGTGGGCGAGGGCGAAGCGCTCGGGGAGGCATAGGGCGAGACCTTCGTGGAGGTGCTTGAGGAAAGCATTCGGAGAAGCGTTCGGAGAGGCATTCGGAGAAGCGTTTGGGGAGGCGTTTGTGGAAGTGTAGGTCGAAGCCTTCGTGGAGGTATTAGGAAAAGCGTAGGGGCCTTTGCGCGTTACGGGACCCTCTTTGCGTGCTGCGAAGGTTCGGTTGGCGCGTTGCGAAGGCGCGGTTAGCGCGTTGAGACGCATTGTTTTCCTCGGGACGCTTGCGCTTCGAGGGCGCGTTGGGGTGGTCTCCCGCCGCGTTCACCTGGTCCCCCCTCGAATTCGCATGGTCCCCCACCGCGTTTGCCTGTTTGCCCACCGAATTCGCTTGATCGCTTCTCTTCTTTTGGGGCTTTGCCGGAATCGTGTCCCGATTCCGGTGATTTTGGCAGAAAATTACGGTTGTGAACGATATATAAGGCACTTCTTGGACTTTTCTCAATAGATCGATGTATTAGCTCGCTTCTGACCTGGTGTTTTATAAATCGCTTCTTTCTGCATGGGGAAGCGAATCGTTCACAACCGCAAATTTGTGCCAAAAAACTCAGAAACTGGACATGGTTGGCGCAACGATGCTGTTTTTGCAGTCGCAGAAGGCCGATTCGGTTGTGGAAACGGCACATTTGAGGGGTCTCAGGCGTTTGGTGCTGCGAGCGGAGGGTCCTGTTGAAGCCGTAGTCGAGAGTGCTCGATGATGCCACAAATCGCCGTGGCGTTGCTCTTGCGCATCTGCAAAGGAGGAGGCCCGCGGGTTGTTGTACCCTGTTGTCCTATAAACTGCAGTCCATTGCTGCATGGTCGAGCCGCGGAACCGTTGCTCCACGATGGAAAGGAACCCTCCCCTATGCTGGAAATCGATATCCCCGGACGTGGAGCATTTGGGTTCCACCATGTGGTGTGCGACTACAACGGCACCATTGCAACCGATGGGCATCTTATAGAAGGCGTTGCGGGCCGCATTGGGGAAATTGCGGAACACGTGCAGGTCAGCGTGCTAACCGCGGATACCTTCGGAACAGTGCGAGCGGAATGCGCAGGCCTTCCGGTTGACGTGCGCGTGTTTGATCGCGAAGACGCGAGTGCTTGCAAAGCGGCCATCGTGCGCGAACTCGGCTCGCAGGGCTGCGTATGCATCGGCAACGGCTTCAACGACATCGCCATGTTCGAAGAGGCTGCGCTTTCGTTCGCGATTGTAGGTAAGGAAGGCGCATGCGGCAAGCTGTTGTCGTGCGCCGACGTGGTAGTAACGACTCCGATTGATGCATTTGACCTGCTGATTCATGCCAATCGCTTGCGCGCTACGTTGCGAGGATGATGTTGCGTTGACGACTCAGCATGGCGTACTGCGGAAGGCGATTGCCCTTTTGAACCTTGGAGCACGGCCCAAACACGGCAAGGACCCTGGGCGTGCTACTTAAGCCCGGCAAGAATCCTCGACGCGTGGCCTAAACCTGGCTGCGCGCCGAGGATTCGCTGCTTCGGGCGACCTTTCCTCCTACAGGCATTGCTCCAAAATGCCGCGCACGTCAGCTTTAGTGAGCGTTTTGTAGCCGCCGTCCAAGATGAAGGTCGCGTCCGCAATATCGCCCAGGTCGGCCTCGGTCACGCCCAGCTCCGTGAGGTTCATCGCGACGCCCAGCTCTCGCATCCACGCCTCCATCGCGGCGAGGCCAGCTTCGGCGAGCTCGCGTTCGCCCTTGCCAGCAGGGTCAATGCCCCACACATGCGTCGCGAAGCGCGCGAATTTCGGCAGGCCCGCGTCCATGATGAAGCGGTAGTACGGAAGGCTTACCGCGGAAAGCGTCATGCCGTGGGTTGCGTCAGTCACGGCCCCCACGCCCTGGCCAAGCATGTGAACCATCCAGTCGGTGGACTTGCCTTTGGCGATGAGCGTGTTCAGCGCCCAGGTCGCAGCCCACATGATGTTGCTGCGTGCCTCGTAATTCTGGTCGTCTTTTGCAGCAATGCGGCCGTTCTCGACCACGCTGCGCATAAGGCCCTCGGCGATGCTGTCGCTCACATTGTCGTCGATGCCGCTGAAATATTGCTCGCAAATATGGTTGAACGTGTCATAGATGCCAGCCATAACCTGCCTATGCGGCAAGCTCAAGGTGAATTCGGGGTTGAGAATCGAGAATCGGGGCATCACATCGCTGCTCGCGAACACGTGTCCCACTTTGAGCTTTGCAGTATGGTCGGTAATCACGGCTCCTGCGTTCATTTCCGAACCTGTGCCGGCCATGGTGAGCACGCATCCTACGGGAATAACTGGGCAGTCGGGCTCTTCAAAGCGGACGAAATACTTTTCCCATGGGTCGTCGTCACAGTTTGCCGAAACCGACACCGCCTTGGAGTAATCGCACACCGATCCACCGCCCACGGCCAAAATCAAATCGGCATTGGCCGCTTTCGCCGTGGCAACGCCTTCGCGAAGCTTCTCGACGGTAGGGTTCGGCATGACGCCGGCAATTTCGGTCACGTTCTTGCCGGCTTCGTTCAATACGGCGTTCACCTGGTCGTATACGCCGTTTTTCTTAATGGAGCCGCCGCCGTAAACGAGCACGACGTTCGGTCCGTATTTCGCGAGCTCGCCCGCGAGGCCCTCAAGCGCGTCTGGGCCGAAGTATATTTTGGTGGGGTTGTGATACGTGAAAGACCCGAGCATGCGTTTCTTCCTTTCATCCTACGGGCTTGCTTGGTAGAATGGCTTTACCGTAGACCCTCAACCTGACTTTAGGTCAAGGGTTTTTGGAATATTTTCGAAAGGAAGCGGCATGTACACCATTGGGCAGGTTTCGGAGATGTTCGACATTCCGGTTTCCACGCTGCGCTATTACGATAAGGAAGGGCTCTTCCCCAACCTGAAACGCGCGGGCAGCATTCGTCAATTCGATGAAGACGAACTCGAACTGCTGCGCATTATCGATTGCCTGAAGAAAACGGGTCTCGAAATCAAGGACATCAAGAAGTTCGTCTCGATGGTGCAAGAAGGGCCTGCGTCCTATGCCGACCGCAAGGCGTTGTTTGAGGCGCGCCGCGCGCAAGCAGAAGAGGAAATCGCACGGCTGCAGAAGGCCCTTGCGATGGTGAGGTTCAAATGCTGGTATTACGAGACCGCGCTTCACGATGGGGACGAAGACCGGCTCAAAGCAATGTTGCGTGACGGCTTGCCGGAAGGCATCCAAGAGCTCTACGACGAGGCGCATTCATAAAGTCGCTCAGAGTCGAACGCGCCGTCTGAACGCGCGCCTTTCTCTCCCACCTCCATTCCCTGCGAGCTCTGGTTTCTTCCCGTTCAAACCGAAAAGCCGACCCTGGGGAAATTCAGAGTCGGCTTTTGGCTGGCCTAGGTTTCATTGGGCCGCGCCCCAGCAAGCGAGGCGCCGCCCGAATCGTTCGGCCCTTGGGAGGGGTTTAAAGAGGGGTTTGGAGGGGTTAGTTCAGCAAGCGACTATTTGTCGGCTTTCCAGGTCATGCCATCGCCAACGGTGGGCTTGCCCTGAGCGTACTCGTGGCAGTTGTCGCATGCGTCGGGGATGCCGCCGAGCTGCTCGGGGGTGTAGTCGAGGCTCGAGCCGTGAATCGGGTTGTACGGATCCCAAACGCCCATGCTCTCGAACGACTTTCGCTGGTCTTCGGTCACGGGATCGCCTTCGCCATACACAGCCAGCTCAGGAGCGTTGCCGTCGATCTTGGCGCCCTTGCCCAGCGTGCCGTTCACGGCGCTTTCGGCAGCCACGTAGCCGAAGGTTACGGCGCGGCCGACCGAGGTACCAGGAATGTGGCGCGGGTAGTTGCCGCTGAAGAAGCTGCCGGAAGCGTTGCCGCATGCGAACAGGCCCTTGATGGGATTGTCGTTCACGTCGAGAACGCTGCAGTTCTCGTCGATGCACAGGCCACCCACGGTAGCGAGGATGTTCGAGTTCGTGGTGAAGGCGAACAGGCGACCGCCGGTAAACGGCGCGGTCATCTTCACGTCGCGACCGAAGTCTTCATCTTTGCCGGCCATGTAGAACGCCATGTAACGATCGATCTCGGCCTTCAGGCCTTCCGCGTCGATGCCAGCGGCGTTGGCGAGCTCCTCGACGGAAGCGCCCTCGAACAGCCAGCCCTTCTGCTCGAACTCGTCAATGGCATCTTCCATGCCCATGATCATGCCTTCATCGAAGATGTACCAGCAGTTCTTGCCGTAGCCGGGCTGGGCATTCTGAGCGTTGGAGACAACCTGGAACGGAGCGTCTTCGCGAACGAAACGCTTGCCGCGGCCGTTGACGAGGATGCCGAGGTAAATTGCGGTCCAGGTGCGGAAGTCGGCGAACGAGTCGGGGGTGCCCCAACGGAAGTTCATGACGGGGTGCGGAATGGGGTCCATTTGCGCGCCAATCGCCAGGCCCATCATATGGCCATCGCCCGTGGTGCCCCATGCAGGGTTCCACCAGCTGGAATATGCGTAATCTTCGACGCGCGTCCAGGCCTGCATCATCTCGGGGTTGGCATCGTAGCCGCCCGTGGCGAGAATGACGCCCTTGCTCGCGTTAGCCTGGAAGTAGCCATCGGCGTCGCGGGCGATAACGCCGGTCACGCTGCCGTCGGAAGCGGTCGTAAGCTGCACCGCAGGCGTGGAGAAGCGCAGGTCAACGGTGTCGTAAGCGGTTTTGGCGACGTCTTGCATTTCGAGGCAGACGTACACGCCGGAAAGGCCGGAACGAACGCCGGCATCGGGCGGCAGAGCCGGGGAATCGTAGAAGCCGAGCTCGGTGTCGATGAGGGGCGTGGTTGCCGGGAAGCCAGAGGTGGACGGCTGCTGCTCAACCTTGGTGATCACAAAGCCGTTGGCGCCCTTGTCGAGCATTTCCTGCCAGAAATCGGTGGCCTCGCCCGAGCGGTCGGCGTAGACGCGCGCGGGCTCAGGGCGCGTGCGGTAGTACGCGGAGCGATAAATTTCGTCGAGCAACGCGGTCTTGTCAATCTCGGTGCCTTCCTGGCACTTCGCGTTCACGGCGCCGAAGCACTCGAAGCAGCCGCGGCCGCGGGTCATCTTCTCAAGAATAAGCACGTTCGCGCCCAGGTCGGCTGCCTTCAGGCCAGCGATCAGGCCGCCGACGCCAGCGCCAACGACGACGACGTCGAAGTCTTCGGTGCGCTTGATTTCGCTCGCGGCGATTTCGCGCGACTCGAATGCGACCGGGCCGCGGGGGCCGGGGCAAGGAGCTTTGCGCGAAGGCATAAGGCTCACGCCGTCTTTGTAGATGTTCTGGTAGTCGGCGGTAGCGGTGCTTTCGGCCGTGGTGGCAGCGCTTTTCTTGCCGCTGTCGCCCGCAGGCGCGCAGCCGGAAGCGACGGCGCCGACGCCCATGGCGGCTGCGGCAGCCAATGCGCCCTTCATGAAGTTACGACGTGTGAAGGCGCCCTTGACCTCATTGTTCTCGTTCATCTGAATTCCTCCCTTGTAGAATTCCCTTCAATGTCTACAATGTAGACCTGCGAGGTGTAGTATACGCCGTAGACGTAATGGAAGCAATAGGGTTTTTTCGATTGAGTCCTGGTCGAGCGCGCATAGGTGCTACTATCGCTTGTCAAGTGGTCCCCGACATAAGGCGTTGAGGAATAATGGCGACTGTAACGAGCACAGAAAACGGCGAGGCGTCTGCCCCGCTCACGCCCGAGATTATTTATGCGAAGGCGCTTGAGATTGCCGACGAAGAAGGTATCGAGAACGCGTCTGCGCGAAAAATCGCCGCGGCGCTCGGGAAGACCCCAATGGCGCTTTATCGCCATTGCGCCTCGATCGGGGATATTCAGCAAGGTGCGTTTGCCTTGGCGTTTTCCGAGGTAGATACGTCTCCCATTCCGGGCGAGCGCTGGGACGACACCGTGCGAAGGACAACCGCCTCAATTCGCGCGATGCATGTTCGCCATGCGCGCGCATGCCTGTTCAACATCAAAGTCACGGCGCTTTCCCCCGCCTTGCGAGCCCATACCGAAAGCGTGCAAAAGCTGCATCACGATCAGGGCATTCCCCAAGAAGTGCTCGAACGCTTCTGGCGCATTATCGATGCGTTCCTCAGCGGGTTCGTGATTAACGAAGTGCATATGATCAATGCACTTCACGATGACGAAATCAAGATTCCCGCCGATGTGCCAGAGTGGGTGGAAACCGTTGAGGGTGCCTATTCTGACCAGGCGTTTCATGATGGCATCGAGATTATTATCGCAGGCATTCGCGCCCTTTCGGCGCCCGACCCTTGCGAGTGGCGCACGCCCGAGGAATAGGCTGCATAGGCGCCCCGGCGCTGAAGGACTGTCCTGCTTTCATTGCGAATACGTTCTGCCTACGCGTTGGTTGCTTTCCCTGCCTTCGCTTTCCCGTTTTTTGCCTTCGACTTCTTCACGCCAGGCTTATAGACGGAAATCGCGAAGAGCGCGATTACACACGCGAGCGCCGCACCGACCGATGCCGCTGTGTGCGGCAAAATCGCGAAGCCCACGATAACTGCCACGCTGAGCGCCCATTTCGCGACGACCCAACCGTGTTTCGCGAAACCCCATGGTGTTGAGATGCCGTACAGCACGGCCGTCGCCATAAGGAATGGGATGCATGGCACGATGATTATCTGACGGAATGCTTCGATAGTGAGCTGTGTGTCAGCGCAGGATAGCCCAAGCGAGGCGCCGCCATCGAGGCTGAGCGCGAAAAGCACGGCGAATCCTCCGAGCCATACGGATGCGGCCGTAAGGTGCACGAGGTCGATCGTGCGCTTCGCCATCTTTTTTGCCTTGGGAAATTCCATGGGATGATGCCTTATTTCTTTCGTTGTTGCGACGACCTGTTAAATGCTCGGAGCGTTTAACAAGTTTTGGGGTTCTGTTCGGTTCCGATTGCTTCGGCGCTGGGTTAACCGGATGCAGCAGCCGAGGAACCAGCTTATCATGCGTGCCTGCGGGGAAATCGTTCTTTCCCGTTAGCGGCCTTGCGGCACGTGCGGCGATATTGGATTGCGTCACGGAACATCGTGTGCGTCGGCGTGGAACGGGAAACCAAAGCCCCCAACCGAATCTCCCTGCCTTTGCTTTGACGAATCAACCAAGAAACGTCAAACCAACGAAAAATCCCCTTGTTACACTGCGGGCAAGAAGCGAACCCCTGCAATCGAGGTCCGTTGGGGATACGGCCCCTCGAGGCGGTTCGCAAGCACACAAGAGGGAAAGGGGAACCGTCATGTTCTTCTACGAGCCGCTTTCGGCGACGGCGATTGTGAGCGTTCTGCTCTATCTGGTATTTCTGATTGGCATGAACGAACTCTCTCGCCTCAACAAATGGGTCGGCGCCGCAATCTTCATTGCGCTGCCGCTCGCCTTGACCATTTTCGTTTGGCCCCATACCGCCGTCGAAGGCACGGGCGCGGGCACGTGGTTCCAGTGGGTGAAAACGTATTCGTGTCTCGCGGGTGCGATTCTTGGATGGCTCATCGTGTACTTCCCCGCTTTCCAGAAGAAATATATCGTGTGCATTCCGCCCATCATTTTCGCCATCAATATTCTTGAAGCATGCATTCGCGACTTCCAGCTCACGGGCGTCAACGGCATCGTGGACGGGTATATGGTGGTCGGCGGCCCGTGGAACGTGATGAACGGCATCGCGGGCATTCTGAACGCGTTGTGCATCTGCGGTTTCTTCGGAATTATCGTTAGTCGCGGCAAGAAGAAAGACTACGTCTGGCCCGATCAGCTGTGGTTCTGGATCATTGGCTACGACCTGTGGAACTTCGCTTATACCTACAACAGCGTTTCCGACCGCTCCATGTATTGCGGCTTGGTGCTTCTGGCGGCGTGCACGATTCCCGCGTTCTTCATTAAGCGCGGCGCCTATGCCCAGCATCGCGTTCGTACGCTTGCCGTGAACATGATTGTGACCATGACGGTGCCGTGGTTCTTCCTGCACCCGGCGTGCGTGGTGCATTCAACGAACAACCCCGCGGCGCATATGACCATTTCGGCTATCGCGCTCATCTTCAACGTGTGCGTGTTCGTCTATCAGGCCTATACGATTTTCGGGAAGAAGCGCAACCCCTTCAAGCAAGAGCTTTATATCGACAACCCGGGCTTCCGTCGGGTATACCTCGAAAGCATCGACGTTCCGGAAGGTCAGCGCGAGGCCGCTTTGGCCAACCTGGAGGAGTTCGGCTACGCTGCTGCGTGGGATGAAAAGGGCCGCGTGAAAACTATGGTTGAGCGCCCCTAGCGCAGGGAGTTTACGCGTCGCCGTGCCGTTCCATAGGGCTGCGGCGGCGCGTCGTTCGATTCAAGGAGGAAGCCCATGGGCATTCTGTATCAAGCATCTGACCCTATGGTGTGGGCAATATGGCTGTTCGTCGTGTTCGCCCTTATGGCGTTCAACGAATTTGGTCGTACGAGCGTATGGGGCGGCGTCGCGCTGTTCGTGGTCGCGCCCGTCGTGTTCACGATTTTCGTATGGCCCCACACCGCCGCGCCTGGCAACGAGTATGGCACGGGCAACTGGTTCAACTGGGCCAAAACATATTCGGCTTTGGCTGGGTGCGTTGGTTTTATGGCGCTGCGATTCGTGAAATGGCGCGGCGCCGACGGGCGCGAGCATCATTTGTATGAGAAGCGATGGGCGCTGTGCTTCCCGCCGCTTATTTTGGCAATCAATATTTGCGAAGCTGTCGTGCGCGACGTTCAGATGTATGCCTATGGGCTGTGGGACGGCGCTATCGTCGATCATGTGTGGATGATTTCCGGCCCCTGGAACATTATGAACGCGATTGCCGGCATTTTGAACATCATCACCATTTGCGGCTGGTTCGGCATTTTTATCTCGAAGGACAAATCGCGCGACATGATTTGGCCCGACATGCTGTGGATGTGGATTATCGCTTATGACCTGTGGAATTTCGCGTACACGTATAACTGCATGTCCGACCATTCCACGTACACGGGTCTGGCGCTGCTCATTGCTTGCACCGTGCCCACGTTCTTCACGAAGCGTGGCGCGTGGCTACAGCATCGCGCGCAAACGCTCGCCCTTTATGCGATGCTCGCCATGGCGCTTCCGCAGTTCTATACGTTTGCGGAAATCCCCACAACGCACAATCCCACCGCGTTTTTCGTCGTGAGCCTGATTGCGCTTATCTCTAACGTGGCGCTTGCAGCCTACCAGCTCCATCGAATTCGCGCGCGCAAGCTTAACCCGCTGAAAGACGAGCTCTATAATGACACTAAGAATTATCAAGAGGTCGTTGAGGAAAATCGCTAATCTGCGTGCTTCGGGGGCGCGCATCGCGTTTGGTGCGGCGGCCCTATGTTAGACGAAGGAGCCGCCGTGCCGGCGCGAAAGAGTGCTTCAATTCCCGAATTCGCTTCTGACCTGCCGCATCACGTCACGCGCCAGGTAAGGGAAAGCGTTCGGTTGGGTGGTACGGCCGGCGATATTATGCAAGCGGCGCGCGAGCTGTTCGAGACCGAGGGCGTGGCCGCCACGAGCATGGCGGCCATCGCTCGCAAGGCCGACGTGGCCCGCAGCCTTGTGTACTACTATTTCCCCGATAAACAGGCCGTGATCGAGGCCGTGCTCGACGATTTCCTCGAAGACATCGTCGAAAGCGTGTCGACGTGGAACGAGCTGCGCGCGTTTGGCGACACGCCTTCAGAGCTGAAGAACTGCGTCGCAGCATTTCGACGCACGCTGTATACGAGCTCGGGGCAGCCGCGCCCCATGTTCGGTGTGCTCGAGGAACTGGGAATGCGCGACCAATTTGCCACGCGGGCTGTGCGCGAGAGCGTCGCTTGCATTCAGAACTACATCGTGTCGGAATACATGGCGTATCGAACCATTGACATTCAGCTGATTCCCGAGACGTTCGGCCTGGTGCTTTTCGGCATTGTGGGCATGATGAAGGCGAAGCCCGACATCACCGATGAAGAGCTCGCGACGCTCATCGCGCAAACGCTTCGTCTCGATATGACGGTGATGGCTCCCCCGCCGTGGCCCGAACACCCCGATGCGCCTGGCTATCAGGCGGAATTGCAGGCGCAGTAACGCCTTGAGTCGGCTTGATCTGTCAAACCGGTTAAACGCTCGCAGCGTTTAACCGGTTATGGAGATTGGCTTGCAGCTACTTGGGCGTTAAACAGGTTATTGAGCGGGTTCTGAGATTCGGCCGGCACGGGCGGCCCGGTCGGTTCGGTCGGTGCCGGCCGACCCGCTAAACGCTACGAGCATTTAACAGGTTCTTGCTCAGCGTCCTTTTTCGCGAAGTACTCCATGAGCAGCGTGCGCGCAGTGGAAATCACGGGTACGCCCAAAAGCACGCCCAAAAGTCCGAACAGCGAGCCGCCAGCGATAACCGCCACGAACACCCAAATGCTCGGCAGGCCTACCGACTGTCCCACCACGTTCGGGTAAATGAGGTGGCCTTCGATTTGCTGCAGAATAATCAGGAAGATGATGAACTGAACTGCCTGCAAGGGGTCTTGCGACAGGATCATCGCGGCGCCCATGATGCCGCCAATCCAAGCGCCAGCGAACGGGATGAGCGAGGTCACGCCCACGATAAGGCCGATCGAGGCCGCATAGGGGAAATGGAAAATGGTGCCGCCGATGGCGCACAGCGTGCCCAGAATAACCGCTTCGATGCATTGGCCGCGAATGAAGCGCGAGAAGCAATCGTTGGTGATGGAGCATGCGTGCAGCACGCGTTCACGCACTTCATCGCTGGGGATAAGGGTCGTCAGGCGCATCGCGCCGGCATGCACGCGGTCTTTGTCGAGCAGCAGGTACAGCGCGAAAATCATGCCGAGCAAAACCGACAGCGTTACGTGAGCGACCTCGCCGCTCGTTTGAGCGACGATGCGCAGCGCCTGGTCGGTTCCGCCTACGGCCGCCAGAGCCTTCTCGCCGATTGAACTCCACGTGGTGTTGTCGAGGAGCATGCTCTTTTCGGCGCCGGGGATGTTTGCAATCGCCTGTGAGGCCATCGTCGCGCCTTCGGAAACGCCATTGATGATGGCCGCGCCGACCGATTTAAACTCGCTGCCCACGAACGTGGTGAGCGCGACAAGCGCGAGCGTAACGGCTGCGATTGCCAAAATGACGCAAATGGGGCGACGGCTCTTGGCGACAAAGACGTTCGTCGAACGGGGGAACCAACGCGATTCCAAGCTCGCCGCGATGAAGTTGAGCAGGTATGCCATGACGGCGCCGACCGCCAACGGCTGCAATGCCTGGCATACGGTTGAGAAAATCTCGCACACATCGTCGAATCGAACGACGATAAGCGCTGCCGCAGCGATGGCCGCGACAAGGATAAGGACGTATCGAATGCTGTGCTTGTTCATGTGGTCCCGTCGATTGGTGGAAGAGGGCGCCCCGCGCCGCTGTTTGTTTTCCATATCAGTATAAACGCGCGCGGCGGGGAAACCTCGCGATTGCCCACTTGTCGGCCTTTCGTGAAGAGGTCTTCACGCAGTCGCCATGCGCGGTCTGAGTGTCCCTGTTCACGCAGAAGGTGACTGCGGTAAGGCGATTGGCACTTCGTTGCCTTATTCGCCCCTTCTTGCATGGCACACTTGCACGCTGTTGACTCCATTCGTTTGCATAAGGTTATGCATTGCCCCTCCGCATTTCCGCGCGGCGCATGATGCATTCAGCCGCCACGCTCACGGCGATTTCCTCGGGCGTTTCGGCAGCGATATCAAGGCCGATGGGCATGTGCACGGCATCAATCGCCTCTTCTGGTATTCCCGCATTCAGCATGAGATCTCGCCCGGTCGCGATTTTTCGACGCGAACCCATAAGGCCGATATATGCCAAAGGCTGGCGAAGCGCCTGCTCAAGAAGGGCGTAATCGAAACGATGCGCGTGGGTCATGATGATGACGAAGTCGTGTTCGTCCATGGTGAGCGACGCCGCGATGTTTTCGTAATCGCCCAAGATGACGTCATGCGCCTCGGGCACGCGTGAGTGCTGGGCGAATTCGGGGCGGCAATCAAACAACGTGCAGCAGAACCCGACGCGCGAGAGAGCGGAAACGGTTGCGCGGCCCACGTGTCCGCCACCGAAAACGATGGCGCGCACGGGCAGTTCGACGGGTGTGACGAGGCAGCCGTCGATGACGGTTCTGCGTTCAAGACCGGCGATGAGGCCTGCCTGCATGCCGCGCTTCCCCGCCAACGGCGCGCCCTTAGTGTCGAGTAGGGCGACATTGCTTTCGCGCGCCTGGCCGTCTTCGGGGCATTCCACAACGAGATACGAAGGGATGCGCTGGTCAATGCAGCGAAGCATTTCATGCGCGACATCGCGCCAGTGCGTGTCGTTGGAATTCACGGGCGTATAGAGAAGGGTCGCATCTCCCCCGCAGGGCATATTCAGGCCTTTTTTCGATGCAAGTTTCAGCTCCATGTCTTCAGCGAGACAGGTTTTGCCGCCAAGCGTGCTCTGCGCCTTTTTAATGGCATGGGCCTCTATGGCTCCGCCGCCGATGGTGCCGCATGCAAGGCCGCCTGCGTCGACGAGCATGCGCGATCCGGCGTGGCGCGGCGTGGAACCCTTACTTTTCACTACGGTGACCAGCGCCAAATCGCGCTCGTCGCGCGACGCGTTCGCTATATGTTCTGCAATTTCGCGCATGGTCGTTTTCTCCTTACGATTTCAGCAGGTGCCGCTCAAATGAAGCATGGCCTCGAGCACGCCGCCTGCGACTGCCAGGCCTTTGTCCGATACCGTTTCGCAGTGGCTTGGCTCGTCGCGTGGGTCAATATCGCCGCACTTCAAGCCCTCGGTGACGCGCGTTCCGCCGGCAATCAGGCCTCGGAGCGTGCCCGTGAGGGTAGCAATAACGGGGGTGTCGTCCACGTATGCGACGATTTCGCCCGCCTCAACGTGGTCGCGAATCGAAGCGACTTCGCGGAAAGTTCCATCGCTTGGCGCGCGCAGCACGCGTTCGCCTGCGAAGCCGCCTACGAGCCCAGGCACTGCGGTGTTCGGAAGCGCCGAACCCTCGTAATACACGCGACCGAGCGTGTGGCCGCGCATGGTTTCGACCACGGCATGGCAGTCGTCGCCCGCCGTGAAGCCTGGCCCAACGCCAATCACGATGGGCGCCATGTCAATGGCGGTTCCCACGTTGCGCTTGGCTAAAATGGCGTCGACCAGCACGTCAGGCTCAAGCCAAATGCATGAGCATTTCGGGTCGACGAGCACGGGAACGACCCCTTCGAGTGCTCGTCGCAGCGCATCATCGACGCTTTCAGCACGCACGCCAACGACGCCTTCCACCTGGGTTTTCCCTGAACGTACGGCTTCGCTGAAGGCGACCGTGCGGCGAACCGTCAAGGGGTGTTCGACTTCCGTCATAATGACAGAAACACCGCATTTGTGCAGGCGCAACGCAATCGCGCTGGCTATGTCGCCAGCTCCGCGAATTATCGCAAGCATCGAAATTCTTTCCTCCAAAGGCTTCCTGCAACCACGGAGGTTGTGCTGAGCGACGCTATGCGCTCGGCGACTCGCCAGTCGTCGCTGGATTCAACCTTGTTGATCAAAACTATGTCGTGCAGGCTTTCGGCCTGCAGCACGCGCGCCACCATTTCGGGCGTTACGGCATCGGCCGTCGAGGCGCCTGCCAGCTGCGCGAAGCGCTCTGGTCGGTGACAAGCCTGCGAAATAGGCTTTCCTACGCCATCGATTCCCACGACGCAGACCGTTCGCTTCGCGCACTCGGGAATCACGGGCTCGTGTTCCGCATGCGCCTTCAGGGGCAGCATTTTCGCCCCGTCGGCCTCTACGAGCACATAGTCGGCGATTTCCTCCAGGTCAGAAAAGGCCAGGCGCGGCGCATCGAGCTTGCCCGACGGCTCGTGGATGCGCCCTACGCAGATGATGGAATGCGTCGAAAGCGCCGCTCGCACCTTGCCGATTGTGGCGTCGAGCAGGACTGGGCACCAATCGGGCACGAACATTTTGGTGCTTGTGGCCACGATTACGCGTGCGCGCTGTACCTGCTTTTCGCCCGAGGCCCCTTCTGCGGCGGCCCCTTCTGCGGCGAGCTCTTCAGCAAGCGCGCGCAAAAGCGTCGTTTTTCCGCCGCCTCCGATGATGGCCGTGGTTTTCCGCGGTATGTACAAAAGCTCGCTTAGAATGCCTACTCCTCGGGTTTGGCGAGCACGATATGCTCGGGCAGAATGGGCAGCTCGCGATGCCATACGCCCGTCGCGCGGTAAATCGCCTGCGTGATTGCGGGAGCCGGCGTGTTAATGACGATTTCGCCAATCGACTTCGCGCCGAACGGGCCCGTAGGCTCGTAGGAATTCTCGAACTCGACGCGAATGCGACCCGTATCGAGACGGGTGGGCAAACGGTACGTGAACAGGTTCGATTCGCGAATTCGACCCTTGGGCGTGCGCGTTACGTCTTCCATGAGCGTGTGGCCGATGCCCTGCACGATGCCGCCTTCGGCCTGAATGCGCGCAAGCGCCGGGTTGATGGGGATGCCGCAGTCGACGACGCTCGCGTAGTCGAGCACTTCCACCACGCCGGTTTCGCGGTCGAGTTCGATTTCGGCCATGCCCACCATGAACGGCGGCGGCGAAACGGGCGAAGAATGCATTGCGGTGGCTTCAGGCGCCAGGCAATTGCTCACCTGGCTTTTTGTTGCCACATCAACGAGCGACATTTCCTCGCCCGTCGCTTCGCGCACCACGCGCCCGTCTTCAAAGCTCAGCTCGCTCACGTCGCATTCCAGCGCTTCGGCAGCGATGGCGCACAAACGCTCCTTCAGCTGCGTGCACGCCTTCTGCACGGCCATGCCGGTGACGTACGTGGTCGACGATGCATACGAGCCCGAATCGTAGGGCGACGCGTCGGTATCGGCGCCAAATACGGAAACATCGTCAACCGAGCAGTCCATATGCTCGGCAACCATCTGCGCCAAAATGGTGTCGCAGCCCGTGCCCATGTCAGCGGCGCCGATGAGCAGCATGTACGTGCCATCGTCGTTGAGCTTGATGGTGACCGAGCCCACGTCGATGCCCGAAATGCCCGAGCCTTGCATTGACATGCCCACACCTGCCGCGCGAACTTTGCCATTGCCCATGTCGCGCACGGGGTATTTCGCTTTCCAGTCGAACATCTCGGCGCAATGCTCTAGGCAGCGGTCGAGCGCGCAGGCGTTGGCGACTTCGCCGAAGTATGCGGGCATTTCCATGCCCTCGCGCACCATATTCTGTTCGCGCAGGTCAACGGGGTCGCGGCCGAGTTTTTCGGCGAGCTCGTTCACGGTGGTTTCAACGGCGAATTGCCCCTGCGTAGCGCCGAACCCGCGGTAGGCGCCCGAAGGCTGCATGTTCGTGTACACCACGTTTGCGGTGAACTTGAACGCTTCGAGCGAACCAGTGTACAGCGGAATGGACTTATGGCCGGTGAGGCCAACCGTCGCCCAACCATGTTCGCCATAAGCGCCCGAATTTGACAGCGTGGTCACGCCGAGCGCGCGAATGCTGCCGTCGTTGTTCGCGCCCAGGCGCACGGTGATTTCCATCTCGTGGCGCGGTGAGCCGCAGGTTTGCGATTCCTCGCGCGTGTACACGCACATGGCGGCACGGCCCGTTTTCATTGTGACGAATGCGGGGTACATCTCGCACACCGCGGTTTGCTTCGCGCCGAAGCCGCCGCCGATGCGGGGCTTTTCCACGCGAATGCGGCCCTTCGGAATGCCGAGCGCGTGCGATAAGATGCGGCGCACATGGAAAACGACCTGCGTGGATGAAATCACGTGCAAGCGACCGTAACGGTCGAGCTCGGTATAGGTGCGGAAGGTTTCCATCATGGCCTGGTTGTAGGCCTTCGTGTGGAACGTGCGTTCCAAAACGACGTCGCAATCGGCGAGCACGGCTTCAATGTCGCCGCCCTCGTCGGCGGTGGTGCCCACGAGGTTGCGCGTGTTGTCGCCGCCCAAGTCGCACAGCATGCGCCAGTTGTCTTCGGGGTGCACGAGCACCGGGTTGTCTTTGGCAGTGCGAAAGTCCAAAACGGGCTCGAGCACGTCGTAGGTAACTTTAATGCGTGCGAGCGCCTTGTTGGCGGCCGCTTCATTTTCGGCAGCGACGATTGCCACCACGTCGCCCACGTAACGCACGTGGCGATCGATGATGAGGCGGTCGTAGGGGCTCGTTTCGGGGTAGGTTTGGCCTGCGTTGGAGAAGCGCTCGTTGGGTACGTCTTCCCACGTGTATACGTCGACCACGCCGGCGACCTTTTTCGCCTTCGACGTGTCGATGGCCTCGACGATGGCATTGGCGTGCGGGCTTCGCAGCAGTTTCACCACGAGCGCATCGCGCACGATGTCTTCGGTAAACAGGGGCTTGCCCAGCAGTTGCTGCATCGCGTCTTTCTTGCGGACCGATTTGCCCACCGACTGGTATTCGGGTTTATTCATGGCTGGCCCCTTCCGCATTCTTGCTGTTCAGGAAGGCGCGAATGCCGCGCAGCTGGCCTTCGTAGCCCGAGCAGCGGCACAGGTTGCCGCTGAGGTAGGCGAGAATTTCCCCATCGGTGGGGTCGGGGTTTTCGCGCAGCAACGCGATGGTGTTCATGACGAAGCCGGGGTTGCAAAAACCGCACTGCTCGGCGCCTTGATCGGCGATGAAGCCGACGAATTCCGACGCTTCCTCCTGCAGGCCTTCGAGCGTGTACACGCTGCGGCCGTTGGCGCGCGCCGCGAGCGTGGAGCACGAAAGCACGGGTTCGTCGTCCATGAGCACGGTGCACAAACCGCAGCTCGAGGTTTCGCAGCCGCGTTTCACGCTGAAGCAGCCATGCGCGCGCACGAAATCGATGAGGAGCGTGTCGGCGGCAACGTCATCGGAAACCATGGTTCCGTTCAGCTTGATTTTGATTTCCATTACAGCACCTCTTTCAGGGCCAGAAGCGCGCGGCGCGTAAGCACGGGCACGAGTGCGCGGCGGTATTCGGCGCTGCCCCACATGTTGCCCGAAACGGTTACGGCGCCGGCGGCGTAGTCGGCGAACGCGGTGGCGCTTTCCTCGGTGATGCCGTTTACGAGAATTCTCTGCTCATCGCGCAGTACGACGGCGCGCGAGGGACGCGAGCCCACAACGACTCGCCACTCGCCCATCACCTGGGCCGCCGCGCAGTTCAGTGAAGGAATATCGGTGCGCTGCTTGCGCACGGCTTGGTACGCGAACGCACCCGGCTGCTTCTTCACGATGAGCTGCACGAGCACGTCTTTGTCGTAAGGCATGCGCGCGAATTCTTCCAAGGGCACGATGCCGCCTTTGTAGAGTTCGACGAAGCTGTCCATAGCGAGGAACACGGCGAGAATGTCGGAAAAGCCCATGCGGCGCCACAGACTTCCGCCGAGTGTTGCGCCATTGCGGAACTGCACGCCCACGATGTCTTTGAATGCAGTTTCAACCGCGCCGCAGGAATAGGCGGCGAGGCCGGGGTGCTTTTCCATTTGGCGCAGGGTGACCATGGCTCCAATGCGGAATTCCTCGTCGGTCTCTTCGATTTCGTTCAGGCCCAAATCGCACAGGTCGATGGCCGTGCCGAAGGAGTGGTTGCCCATCTTCATCCACATGGTGCCGGCGACGATGCGGTTGCGCTTTTTTTGGTTGAGCTCCCAGGCCTCTTCGAGGCTTTGCGGGCGCTCGTATTTTTGGAAGGTAATAATGTTTCTCGCCCCGTTAATTGAGGTTGGCATAGTTTTGAATATTATACTGTGGCCTGCGATTAATTCTCAAATCGCGCTTGTTCAACCATCGAATTTGCAAAGGCGAATGCCACTATGTCACACGCTGCCGACAACCGCACATTGAAGCACGGATGCATCGTTATGGCATCGGGCGTGGGGGCGCGTTTCGGGGACAATAAACTCATGGTTGAGCTTTGCGGCGCACCGCTGGTCGGCCATGTTGTGGGAGCAACCGATGGTTTATTCGACCAGCGTGTGATGGTTACGCGCCATGCCGATGTGGCTGCGTTGTGCGAAACGCTGGGCGCGCAGGCGATTTTGCATGAAGAGTCTGGCAGAAACGACACGGTGCGATTGGGCATGGAGGCCATGGACGGGTGCGATACGGTCACGTTCGTCCAGGGCGACCAGCCGCTTATTCGCGCGGCCAGCATCGCCGCGCTTCTTCGTGCCGCGGAACGCGATGCCGTGGGGAGCAGTGCTGCTGGTGCCGTGGGGTGCGATGGTGTGGAGAACGGCGTTGCAGATGTTGCTGAGGGCGGCGCTGCAAATGCCGCGGGGGGCAACGCTGTAGGGCGCGATACTACCGATGTCGTGCTGTGCGATGCTGCTGGTGCGGGGCTTGATTCCACAGAAGGATGCTTCGCGAAGGGCGTGTTCTCGAAACATGCTCTTCTCAAGAGCAACTCCGTAAATGGCGCGCTCGTGGAAGAGCCCTTTCCGGAAAGGGGCTCCGGGGAAAGGGGCCTTGCAGCGTTTGGCATTTCGCAATCTGGTTTTCCAGAAGATAGTGCAACTGGCGCTGCCAGCACGAAGGGTCGCCTTACTGGGGTTGATCGTGATTACAATGCCGTCGGGTATATTTGGCGCACGAGTTTCAATGGTGTGCCGGGCGCGCCCGTGCTTTTTCCTTCGTGGGCCTTCGAGGAACTTCGTTCGCTTCCGCATGGCAAGGGCGGCGGTTTCGTGGCGAAAGCGCATGCGGAATGCGTGCGAACCATCGAGGTTTCAAGTGAATGGGAGTTGTTCGATGTGGATACGCGCGACGATCTGCAGCAGCTGCAGATGCATCTTGCGCGCTGCGGCAGTGCAGGTTTGCCGCGCTAACGCTTTTTCGGCGCGCTGATTTTGCCTGAGCGTTCCACCGGGTGTTCTAGGCATGTGTTCCAGCCGGGTGTCCTGTTGTGCCACTTGACTAGATGTTTCGGCCGGGTGTTCTATTGTGCTTTTTGACCCGATGATGGGCGTCCCCCTCTTCTCTCCGTGCTTACTCTGCGTTTACTTCGAGTCTGCCGTTGGCGCCTTCTTGAGCAATTTGCTCCTGCTTGATATTTGGTCCGAATTGTCAACTCTTTGGCACAAATTTGCGGATGTGCACGATGAGGAACGCACTGTTTTCTTTTTCAGTAGATCGTGACCTGGGGTTTTGTAAAAGTGAAGCGTCTTCGGGGCCTTTTCGGGTCGCTATGACCGTTCACAACCGCAAATCTCTGCCATTCTTAGCAAAATCGGGACATGGTTTGAGCTACGTTGTCCCGACCGGGCTTGTTGTGGAGGGATTTGTGGGAAACGTTGTGGAAACGGGCGCGGAAGGGCCTGACTAGGCAAATGCAATAAGGGCGAATGCGGAAAAGAACGAACAAGCAAGCGTGATGAGGGTGGATGTGGAAAGGACGAACGATCAAGCAGAATGAGGATGGGGACGAAAAGCCTAATCGAGCAGCGGCAACGAGGTTGGGTGCGAACAGCCTGCTCGGGCAGGTGTGGCGACAATGGACGCGTGGACACGCATTTTGTCCGAGTGCTTAAATAGGGCCGACGAATTTAAACGAACGAGAAAGGGGCATCGACCTGCGCCGATGCCCCTAAATGAGGCACACTTTTTGCCCTATAAGCCAGATTCGGCCGACGAATTTAAGCGAACAAAAAAGCATTGGCCTGCGCGGATGGGGGTGCGCCCCAAATCCTGGAGAATTTCTCGAGGAGGAATCAGAATGGCATACCCAAAAGAAACAATCGACGAG
>CAKUIK010000009.1 GCA_934661005.1 uncultured Slackia sp. | reverse complement strand
GAGTCCCGTTGCCCGCTCCAGAAATGCTTCGGCCAAGGTAATTACCTTGGCCTTTTTATTTACAACATCGTAGCGGGACACGAATCGATGAGGTGGAATTCCGTCAAGAAAACCGCCCAGTGGGCGGTTTTTAGGAATTCGCCTGAAGGCTTTAGCCTGAGGGGTCGGGCTCGCGCAAGCGAGCCCAGAGTCCCTTATGCCCGCTCCAGTCTTTATTGCGTCGTTCTAACGAACGGCACTTTTTTCGTTTGAGCCGTCCTGACGCTGCGCGGAAGCCGGGCACCTCATCTCGCCCCTTGTGCATGGCGCGGCGCGTACCAAAGTACGCTTGGCCATGCGGCGGGGTAATCTGAGGCACCTGGCTTCCGCTCGCTGTCTTTGGGGCGGATAGGGCTTAATCTTCCCTTCCTATTTTTTCGAGCGGTGAGCGGGACTCATGGACCTGTTTAACGCTGCGAGCATTTAATAGGTTGTAGCGGATTGAAACAGGTCACAACAGATCGCACTAAAAAAGCCCCTTGCGGGGCTTTGGTGATGCTTTATTTTGCGGCGCCAATGCGGCAGATGGTGGTTCCGCAATCGGGGCACTTACCCTTGGTGATGGGCTTGCCGTTCTTGGTGACGCCCTCGACCGGATCCTGCATTTCTTTTTTAGCCTTGCACTTAACGCAGTAAGCCTCGATAGCCATAAGTAACCTCCAATGGTTCATTTGGCAAGCGCCCTTCAGGCGCTCCTTAACACAACGGCCTTTCGAGAGACCGTTTGAGTACTGGCATATAATACCGTATTTCCCACCCCCTGACCTCGCGATTCGCCTCACGGGAGAACAAGAATCGCCTGGGGTAACAAAAAAGCCGCCGAATGGCGGCTTTTTCAAAGGCTAGATATTCTTCAGCAGCTCAACAACGAAATCGGCTGCTGCGTCGACATTCTCGGAATTGATATTTTCGACCATGTCGTTCGCCTGCGCATAACGCGCGGGGGCATATCCATCCATGCCGACAAGCGACATCGCCTGCATGCGATGCTTCGCAGCATAGCTTGCGGGACTTTCCTTCCAATCGATGGAAGCGCTCGCCAGCTGTACACCCGACGCCTGAGACGCCTTCTTGATGAAGCGCTTCATTCGCGGCGAACATTTGGCTTGAGAAAGCTCGCCCTCGCGCTCAAGGTAGGAAAGCGTGCCGCCGCCCAGCGCCTCGAGGTTCACAATAACGGCGCCACGCATCTCGGGGGCATGCTCGGCAAGGAACGCCTTGATGCCGCCGTTGTTGGCGAGCTCAGAACCCAATGCGACGAACCATACTTCGGTGTTAATGTCGCCAGCCGCGAACGAGTAGATCTGCTGGATTTCCTCGGCGGTTTCAATCTTGTCGCCCTCAGATGCCGCATGGCGCAGCGCAGCCTCGTAGGCAGAAGCGAACGAGTCGGAAGAAACGGACGCACCTTGCGACAAAGGCTGAACGTCGGGAGCCGCCGTAGGAGCAGCGACCGAAGCCGCGGCTTCTTCAGAAGCGGGCGCATTCGCCTCGCCCAGAACGCGGGCGCGCATGTTCGAGAACGCGCCGCCATTCCAGTCGTCTTCTTCGTCGCGGAAGCTTTCCCAACCGCCACGGGCCTTTCCAACTTCGCGAGCATCGAAATCGTCGCCCACGCCAAGCCATTCAGAAGCGCTTTCCTCTTCTTCTTTCTTCTTGCGGCGGAATTTGCCGAAGAACTTGCCAACGCGCGACTGGGGCATTTCGACATAACCGGGACCGGCGAACGCGCCCGTCTCGGTGAAGTCGCTCTGATAGGCCGAATCGTCGGCGTCGTCGATATACATATCTTCAGGCTCAACACCCTCGAGCAGCTCGTCGCCCACAGGCTCGGCGCCAATGGAACTAATAGCCGCGAACGAGCCAGTGAGGCTCACGTTGGAGCGCTGCGCGGCTGAGGGCACTTCGTACGCACCAGCGCCGGCAGCATTCGCCGACGACATAGAAGGCATGGCGACCGTCGCACCAGCTGCCGGGGTTTCGATTTGGGGAACCGACGTCGAAAGCAGGCTCTTGGCGGCTTCGGTGCCGCGATTCTCGGCGGCGCTGGCAAGCGGCGCGCGCTGGCGCAGTTCGTCGAACGAGATAGGCTTCGGTTCGGGTGCCACCATAGGGGGCAGCTCGATACGCGGCAAATCGACCACGGGAATGTTTGCGGAAATGACCTTCGCAGCAGGCTGCGCGGAAACCACGCCTTCGGCGGTCGCTGGCGCATTGGAGCTTCCCGCGATAGCCGCCTCGTATGCGGCGATGCCCGATTGCTGGGCCGCAACCTTTTCATCCACGGCGATATCCACGGCTTCGGCCGCTGTTGCCTCGACGATCACGCGCGGCGTGGTCGCACGCTCAGCCTGCACGGCGGAGCGATCGGCAGGCGGCTGGTAATACATCATTTGAGGCAGGCGTGTCGTAGCAGCCGCGGGGCTCACGGGAGCCTTGTCGGCGGCGGGCTGCTGGGGTTCGCCAGATTCAAAAAGAGGTTCTTCGGAAGCCGCGACGGGCGCAACCTCGATTTCTGACTGAGCCGTTTCGGCCTCTTGGACGGGCGCGACCGCAGCGATGGGCGATTCGGCCGCAACGGGCTCGGCAGCCTTTACGGCATACATATCGGCGGAAGGCTTAGGAGCCTCAATTTCCTGAGGGGCATCTTGAACGGCAACAGCCTGAGGCTCGGCAATAGGAGCGACGGGAGCCACAACGGTCTCAGCGGCGACAGGGGCCGCTTCTTCGACCTTCATAGACTCGGCAGGCGCGCTTGGCTGGGAACCAGCCGACGGGTAATCGGCAAAGCGAGAGCGATACGTGTCGTTCGCTGCGGCCTGCTCATTCGATTCGGCCATTTTCTCGCGGGCTTTTTCGGTTGCCTTCTTGTACCAATCGGGCACAGCGGCCGGACGGCTCGCGTTCGCGGCCGCAGCGGCGCTTGCCGCTTCCATTTCAGCAATGCGTGCGGCTTCAGCTGCGGCGGCCTCGGCTTCGTGGCGAGCGCGCATGCGCTCTTCGTATGCGGCGCGCGCGTCGGCGGCGGCTTCTTCTTGGGCGTGCTTTTCGTTCAGCTCAACGGCTTTCGCAGCAACCTCGGCAAGCGGTCCTTCGGGAGCACCGGTCAGCGCGGCCATGGTTTCTTTGCGCTGCTGTGCCACATCGGAAACGATGGGGGCGTCTTTCAGCTGCACCAAGTTGTCAGAGATACTCGACGGCTCGCGCTTCTCGGTGGCGAAAGACACATCTTCGCCCGTAGTAATGGGCGCATCGGCAGAAACCTCTCCGTTGCCAAGGCGACGAGCAACCTCGAGCATAACGGCAATGCCGGAAGCGTTGTCGTTCGCAGCCTCGGTGAAGGGGCCGAATTTCTCGAGCAGGGCGCACACGAGCAGAATGGCACTCGGAACAAGGCACACGCCAGAGAGCACAGCGAGCACCAAAGAAGCGACGCCTTCGGAAAGTACCACACCACGCAGAAGCATGAACACAGAAGCGACGACCATGCCGCCCAAAGCGCCATAACGCAGAGGGCGCAACGCGCGAACGAACACGCCGGCAGTTTCGCGACGCACCTTGCCACTATCGTAATTGGCCACCACGATAACCTTGCGACGACGCGAACCAGCCGCATCACTCGATTGGGTGGGTTCATATTTCGCGATGATGTTCTGGCTCACGCCCTTCGTGAACACCTGGGAAAGAATGGGGTGGTCGAGCGCTTCGCAAATCGCAATTGCGGCCGCCGCCAGGGCCAGCACCGTGGCGGGAATGGCGATAACGGGCAGAATAATGCCGAGCAGCACCGCGACAATCGCCACGGCATAGCAAATGATCGGCGTCATAAGCGCGTTGGAATTGCAGGTGAAGTCTTCAATTTGCGCAGACAGATGGGCTTCTTTCTGCAAACGCTCGGTGATATAGAGCGCCGCTTGCTGCTCCTCTTCGGTCCCCGCAGGACGCGGGCCAATTTCTTGGGAGAGGTACGCTATATGATCCATTGGTGTGCTCATGTTGCACCTTTCGCAGACATCATTCGTCAGGATGTGGGCATATTCGTTGAAAGTATACTCCATCAGTCACGAATGCCGAGATAATCACGAAGAAACGCATCGCACGCAGCCGCCTGGGCACGTATTTCCATATATTGCTGACGAGAATCGGCAAGCGATTCGTCAAGCGCCGCCACAATGGGCGCCGTCGCATCTCTCGGAAGCTGGGCGGCAAGCTCAGCGGCAGCGGCATCGCATTCGTTGTATTTATCGTTGTTCGAATCGGCGGTCGCTTTATCTTGCAGGTAAATCGCCTCGTCTGATGCAATGGCGTAGTTAATTGACTGCTGTCGCGTGGCGATGTATTCATCGAAAGGACCGTAATCGGCCGGATACAAGCTTTGCGCCTGGGCGAAAAGGCTTGAGGCCTGCGTCAAAAGCTCGCGCGCCTGCTCGCATTTCTTCTGCGACGCGCGCGTGTTTTCCTCGCTGGTATCGGTCACCAATTCGGCGGCTTCCCGAAGAAGTGCATCGGCGCCGAGCACGTTTTCCCAGCACGAGGCCATAAGGCTCGAAGCCTGCTTGGCGGCCTGCTCCTCGGTCAGAATCGTTTCGGCGAGCTCGAGCATGCTCTTGCGCGCATCAACCGATGCGGCAAGCTGATCGGCGGCCTTTTCATCATCGCCGGTAACGCCTTCCTTGGCCGAATCAGCGAACGATTTCGCCGCAGAGAGCTTCACATTCACGTCGGAAAACGTTGCGACCGTATCGGCGATTTTCGATTCATCGAGGTCGTTAAAGGAAGCCACCACCAAATCATCGGCCGCAAGCACGACCTCGTCGGCCGACATGAGCTCTTCGAAGCCTTGGCTGAGCAGCGATTTATGCTGTTGATTGTTTTCGTAAGCCTCCGAGAACACGTGCACCGCAAATGCAGAAGCGCCCGCAAATGCCGCAAGCGCCAGCACAAGCCCCATAGCGCGCCATGCGCGGCGCGCGGTTTTGCGGCGTTTGATTTCAGCTTCTGGGTTCGCGAGAGCGCGATCTCGCGCCTGGGCGCTCGTGTTGCGGCGGTCGGAAATCGATAGGGCGATTCCCGCAACGTCGGCGCCTGTAATAGGCTGTTTTTTCGAGGAAGTACTCTGCGAACGCTTCGATTTTCCCGAAAAAACGTGAGGCATGGTGAATGAGGGGGAAGCGCCCGAACCGCCCAGCGACGCATCTTCCTCGTCTTTTTGCGCGCTTAAGCCACCGAGCACCGAAAGCGACAGCTCGTTGGACGTTCCCTTCGTATTTCTTTTCAAATGGAGATTGGCCGCAATGCCGTGGTGACCCCCGTTATGCACTTTTTTCTTCATGCCGCTATTGTATCGCAGAGCCCACAACGCCTCGGCGCAGCGCCTCGATAGCCTCGGCGCGCGTGCATTTCACGATGTTTTTCGACGGAAGAGAGCGCAAGAACACCTTTCCGTAGCCCTTCGTAACCAAACGCTTATCGGCCAGCACAAGGGTGCCGGAATCGGTTTGCGAGCGAATAAGGCGTCCAGCCGCCTGCTTCACCTCGATAACCGCCTGGGGCAGGGTATAGTGCGACCACGCGCTTGAATCGCGCACGGCGCGCTCGCACGACAGCGGGTCGGTCGGTTTGGCGAACGGCAGCTTTGGAATAACCACGCCTTTCAGCGTGGCGCCGGGGGCATCGAAACCCTCCCAGAAGCTCTTCAAGGCAAACAGCGACAAATGCTCGTCTTTCAGGAAGTCGTCTCGCAAGCCCTTCGTGGAAACGCCCCATTTTTGGCACACGAGGCGCAGGCCCGCCTCTTTCAGCGAAGGGTCGACGGCGCCGAAACACTCTTCCATCTCGCGGCGATTCGTGAACAGCGTGAGCATGCTTCCATTTTGGGCGAGATGTGCTTGGGTAAGGAAATCCTCGAGGGTTTCAAGGTAGCCAGGCTGGTTGGGCTCGGGAATATCGGTAAGCACAAGCACCTGCATGTTTTCGTCGAAGTCGTAGCTCGAGCCCAGCATGCATGTGTTCGCCTGCGATTCCTCGGTTTCACCAAGACCCATAGCACTCAGGAAGTTCTTGAAATCGTCGCCGACAGCGATAGTTGCGCTCGCGTAGACCACGGAATGCGTTTTCTCATAGAGCGTCTCGTCGAGCGTGGCGCCGATATTCACAATGAGGGCCTCAAGGCATTCGGCCACGCGCTCGGGTTTACGCGAGAGCTTCGCCGCGTACACGTAATTCTGGTCGACCTTATTCAGAATAAGGTCGCACGCCTGCAGCATGCCCTTCGCGTCGATAACCACTGTGGCGACATCGCGCTGCACGTCGGCCACGCCATCGACGCCCTCGAGGAATGCGACGAGCTCGCTGGCCGCCGCGACGAGCTTTTCGGCCGACTCTTGGAATTTCTTGCCGTATTCGCGCAGGCCCGCAAACTGCTGGCTCGCACGCACCTCGTCGTTGATCCACAGCTCGATATTCTCGTAGTTGCGATTCTGGCGGTTCGTATCGCACGCCACCAGGTCTTTCATATGATGAGAGAAGGCGATGGCGTCGGCCGAGAACATGCGTCCGACCTTGGCTGCCTTTTTAGTGAGGCCATAGAACAGCGAGCTTGCCTCGGGCATCGACGCTTCATTCACAGGAGCGCGGCGCTCAAGACGCACGAAGGGGTTGCGTTTTGCATCGGTCGCGGCCAGGCGGTTCGCAAGGCGCACGATTTCGGCGGCATCGAGCTTCACGGCGAGCGCACGGCGAGCTTCGGCTTCGGCGCCATGCGCCTCATCGACTACCCAATAGCGCGTCGGAGGCAGCAAGAAGCCTTCGGCCGCAAGGTCGCAGAAGAACAACGAGTGGTTCGTCACGAGCACGTTCGCCGATTCGGCGCGCTTGCGCAGGCCATGCACGAAGCATTGTGGACCAAAGAAGGGGCATTTGCGCTTCAAACACTCGCGCGACGTGGTGGTAATGGCGTAGCGGGGAAGCACACGGTAATCGAGTTTCAGGCCATCCATGTCGTCGTATTCGGTTTGTTCGATATAGGAAAGCAGTGCGGCAATCGAGGGCGCCTGGCTTACGTCTTTGCCCGTCACATTCACCGTGCGCGCGCCGTCGCTTACGATATGCGACACCTTCCGCATGCACGGGTAGTGCGAGAAGCCTTTCAGGGCCACGTACGAAAGGTCGCCTGCGCCAGCCTTGGCAAGCGTATCTTTCAGCAGCGGCAATTCCTTATAAACGATTTGGTCAAGCAGTGCATTGGTTTTCGTAGCCACGCCGATGCGCGACCCGCTGCGAAGGGCACCAAGGGCTGAAGGCAGAAGGTATGCCATCGATTTGCCGACGCCCGTGCCCGCTTCAACCACCAAATTCGTGCTCGTCGAAAACGCCTTGAGCACCTCTTTGGCCATAACGACCTGCTCGTCGCGCGGTTCGAAATCTTCGTACAGGCTGCCAACCAGGCCATCGGGAGAAAACGCCGCCTCGATTTCCTCGGTTGCGGGAAATTCCATAGGCAAATCTTCGGAAAGAGCACCAGGCGCAGGGTTTTCGGAAGGCGGTTTCGTCTGATTTGCCTGATTTGATTGAGAAAAACGGCCTCGGCGCATAGCCGAAAGCGAAAACGGGAAGGTTTCGGTCTTCGCGCCCGCCGCCGATCGGGCCTGATCGCGCTGCTGTGCCGCGATAAGCGAGAACACCGCGCCCGTCGACCATTCTTCAAGGGGTGTGAGCCTGGAAATGAATTCCACCAAATCGTTCGGCATGTCGTTCACAGCTGCCAAAAGAATGCGATACACGGCGCACAGCGCTTCAACATCGGCATCGGCGCGATGGGTCGAGATAGGAGCATCGAACGCATGCACCAAATCGATAAGGCGATGCGATTTCAGTCGCGGAAGCGCGATGCGCGCCAAATCGAGCGAATCAATCCAGAGGTTTTCCTTCAAACACGCGCCGCCCGCGTTTTTCGTCACAAAATGGCGGTCGAATGCGGCATTATGCGCGACGAGCGTGGCGTCGCCCACGAATTGCGCGAGCTGCTCGCACGCCTCGACGGGCGAAGGCGCATCGGCGACGTCGGTGTCGAAGATATTGGTGAGGTGCGAAATCTCATCGGGAATTGGTTTGCCGGGATTCACGAACGTCACGAACCATTCGGTGATTTCGCCGCGTTCGAGGCGGGCGGCTGCGATTTGCGTGAGTTCGTCTTTTCGCTCGGAAACGCCCGTGGTTTCAGTGTCGATAACCACGATATTGCGGTCGAGGTCCCCGTAATCGGCGTGCAAAGCTTGCGTTTTTAGCGCGGCATAACGCGCCACCACATCGGCGGGCGTGCCATCGGTCACAAAGTCGTATACACTCGTGTGTTGATCGTCTATTTGCATTCGTGCACTTCCGATTCGATTCATTCATCCATATGCGTTTTGCAGCCTACCACGAAAGGACGCCGCATGACCTCTCATAAGCCCGGCGATATATATTTTGGCGAGTATGCTCGCTTTTCCACCGTAGATAAGAAAATTGGAGCCGCGCTCGCGGGCCCCGATAATGCAGTGGGCGACATTGGCACCATCGAATTCGTGCTCGACGATTCGAAGCGGCAAATCGCGTGGCTCAAAAACCCTTACGGGCAACTGGTCGGCTTTCTGAACAACCACGATTCATACAACGCGGCCGTCATGGCGGCGAAAGGCTGGGAGCTGCATTACGTGTTGAGCTTTACCGCCTACAGCGAAGAGCCCGACCCGGGCGCGTATTGGGGTCAAGTCGCGCTTATCGCTTTCGCGCCGCGCTACGCCGACGAATTCAATACATTCCTGAAAGCCTTTGCGAAAGCTGCAGGCGATGGTTCTCGCCCCGACCCGAAACTCAACAACGACAGCATCGTTTCCGTGCTCGCCAACCCTTCAGCCTGGAAGCCTTCTTCCAAGGTGAAGATTCCGCGTGATTCGGGACGCACCGCAATTTTGAAAGACCACCGCAGCATGCACGATTCGATGCTCGATGCCGCGCGGTCGAAAAAAGTGGGATGCTACGTCATTAGTTGGGCATTTATTCTGGCCCTCGTCACGCTCGTGGTATGGGCGCTCCGTAAATTCGGCCTTTTCTAAGCCGTTCTAAGACATTTTCAAAGGCTCACCAGACTAACGAGCCCTGCGGAGGAAAAACCCCACCGCAGGGCTCGTTTCATTTGATTTGAGCGATTTTGACTATTCCAAACCGAGCACGACGATCTTTTCGCACAGCTCAGGGAAGCTCATTCCCGCAACCTTGGCAGCATCGGGAACAAGCGAGGTTCCCGTCATGCCCGGCAGAGTGTTCGTCTCCAAAAGCCAGCATACGCCGTCGGCATCCATCATCACGTCGCTGCGGGAAATGCCGCGGCAGCCCAACACGGAATGAGCGGCAACGGCGAGTTCCTGCACGGCCTCGGTTGCCTCCGCGGAAAGCGGAGCGGGGCACAAGTGCTTGCTGCCACCCTGCGCATACTTCGCGTGGAAGTTATAGAACTCATCTTCCGTCGGGACGATTTGAATAACGGGCAGCGCGCGAGGGTCGTCGTTACCAATAACGCCCACAGTAAGCTCGGTGCCTTCGATGAACGCTTCAAGCATGGCTTCTTCGTCGACGCTCAACGCCAAGTCGATTGCACCGCGCAGCTCATCGAACTCGTGAACAATCGTCATGCCCAGGGAGCTTCCCTCGGTCGTGGGCTTCACCACGCAGGGAATGCCAATCTCGGCGGAGATTTCCTTGAGGTCTTCGTCATCGAGTTCATCGCCCTTGCCAATAACGGCAGAAGCGGCAACGTTCAAACCGGCTGCGGCATACAGCTCTTTCGCCTTGCCTTTGTTCACGGCCTGCGCGCTCGCGAGAATGCCGGAGCCCGTATAAGGAATGCCAACGGTCTCGAGGAAGCCTTGAATTGTTCCGTCTTCGCCGCCCTTGCCATGCAAGGCCAAGAATGCGATGTCATAGTTGCCGTCGATGAGCTTCTTCAAATCTTCTTTCACCGAAGGGTCGACGAGGTCGACGGCGAAACCTGCCTCTTTCAACGCATCGGCGCACGCAGCGCCAGAATTCAAAGACACCTCACGCTCGCCGCTCGTGCCGCCATACACCACGGCGACGGAATAATCCTTCGGGTTGCCTGAATACGCCATTTCATTCCTCACTCTTGTCGCAGCTTTTCGCGATGGGCTTGCGCCCTCTTAAATTGCCTTCGCCCAATATAACCTAAGCGCATAAGGCGCGTCCGCATGGGGCATATTTTCTGCCTACACAACATACGCCGGATCATGCATCGCAACTATCGGCGCTCTTGGATTGCGTCGGCTACTGACGCTTTTGATTCTTGAGCTGCCCGCACGCCGCTGCAATATCTCCACCGCGCGAGTCGCGCATCGTCGCCTCGACGCCCGCGCGCTCGAGCGTTCGAATAAACGCGTCAACGCGATGTTTCGATGCGGGCTGGAATGCCGATCCGGGAACATTATTGAGAGGCAGCAAGTTCACGTGGGCGGAAATGCCCTCGCAAAAGTCAACAAGCGCCTGCAGATGATCGTCGTCATCGTTGAAATCTTTAATAAGAAGATACTCGAGCGAGACGCGGCGGCCGCAGTCGGATTGGTATTCCTCAATCGCACGGTGCAAGGCCGAAAGCGGCTGATTCTTCACGCGAGGCATAAGGGCGTCGCGAGTTTCCTGAATGGCGGAATGCAGGGAAATCGCCAGAATGAACTGTTCGGGCGCGACGCCAAACGCCTGAATGCCATCGAGGATGCCGCACGTCGAGACCGTTATATGGCGCGCGCCGATATTCAACCCGTCTTTTCCATTCAAGAAGCGAAGCGCCGCCAGCGTGTTCTCGTAATTCAGGAAAGGCTCGCCTTGACCCATGATGACCACATTGCTCACACGCGTGCCCATGTCGTTTTGGGCAAGCAGAACCTGCTCGACGATTTCGCCGGGAAGCAGATTGCGCGTGAAGCCCTCTTTGCCCGTTGCGCAGAAGGAGCATGCCATCGCGCAGCCAACTTGGGAAGAAACGCACACCGTAAGACGATCGCCCGATGGCATGGCAACCATCTCGGCCGTGCAGCCGTCGGCATAGCGCACGATGTATTTCCTCGTACCGTCTTTCGAAACTTGGCGGTCATCGATTTCCGCGCAATACAAAGGCGCCGCTTCCGCGAGCTTGGCGCGCATGTCTTTCGAGAGGTTCGTCATCTCGTCATACGATGTGGCGCCCTTTTGATAGAGCCACTGCTCGATTTGCTTTGCGCGAAACGCGGGCATGCCGGCGCTTTTCATAAATGAAGCCAGGCCTTCTCGCGAATACGCCTTGATGCCTTTTTCGATATCTACCATGTCGTATAAACCCCTCGTTGAAAGAAAGGGCCTTCGAATTATCACGAAGGCCCTTGGTTGTATGCGTTATTCGGCGGAACGCTTCATAAGGTCGTAAAGACGGTGCAAGTCTTCTTCATCCTTGAACTCGATTTCGATCTTATTCTTTCCATTCACGCTGCGAACCTGAACCTTGGTCTCGAACGACTCGGAAAGGTCTTTCGCGGCGCGGCGGAAGAAGCGAGGTTTCGGCGGCTTTTTCACCGGATTGTTCTTCTGCTTCTCGCGACCGGCAATAAGTCGGGCGAGCGATTCCGCTTCACGAACCGACAGCTTTTCCTTCGCGAGCTTCTCGGTAAGCTTCGCGCGGCCCTCGTCGGAAGGAATAGCCAGAATCGCGCGCGCGTGACCCGCCGTGATTTTTTCCTCATACAGCATTTGCTGGGCATCTTCGGGAAGATCGAGCAAACGCAGCGCATTCGCAATGGTCGAGCGTCCCTTCGAAACAGCGCTCGCAACTTCCGATTGCGTACGATTTCCGCGCTCCATCATGCGCTTGTACCCATAAGCCTCTTCAATGGGGTTCAAATCGCTGCGTTGAAGGTTCTCAATAAGCGCGAGCTCGAGCACCTTCATATCGTCGGCTTCTTTAATGCGAACCGGCACCTTCTTCAAGCCAGCAAGCTGGGAGGCTTGCCAGCGACGCTCGCCGGCGATGATTTCGTAGCCTTGGGCATCTTCGCGAACCAAAATAGGCTGCAGCAAACCATCTTTCTCAATCGAGAGAGCCAATTCATCGAGCTCTTCTTTATTGAAATGCATACGAGGCTGGTTCGGGTTCGGGTGAACCAAATCGATAGGAACCTCGTCAAGGTTATGCGGAGCAGCTTCGGCGGAAGGTTCCGGGGCGGAAGAGGTATCGGCTTGAGGCTGGGACGCGGTCGAGACAGGGGCGCTTGGCTGGGGAGCGGGCGCAATCTCACGCTGAATGAGGCGCGAATCGATGGCGCTCGGACGATTAGTCTCTTCCATATAGCGCGCAGCCGGGGTCGCAGGACGCTCGGTGACGCTTTTGATGGTCACTCCGTCGGGCTCTTCGATGAGTTCCTTTTTCGCGACGACATCTTTCACCGCGATGCGCGTGCTCAAAGGTTCGGTTGCCGCGGTCGGCTTGGCATACTGCTTCGGCGCGGAATACTTCTCGCCATCAAGCGTCTCGCGATCCTCTGGCGCAAGGTCTTCCTCACGAATCACTTCGCGCTCGACTACAGGGGCGGGCGCGGCGGGAGCCGATTCCACGATCGGGGCAGCCTGGGTCTCGGCGCGCTCAACCTGACGCTCGGGCGCTACACGCACGGGCTCAGCGGGGGCTTCATACCCACCAAGCAGAGAATTCAAACCACGGCCGAGACCGGCCTTCTTATTTTTAGCCACGCTGGCTCACCTCTCTTGCAAGGGCGCAATATGCCTCTGCGCCTTTACCAGTCGGGTCGTATTCATTGATCGGTTGGCCGAAACTCGGCGCTTCGGAAATTTTAACCGTACGGGGAATCACCGTGTCGAAAACCGTGCGGCCGAAGAAATTACGCACCTCGGCGGCAACCTGCTTCGAAAGGGTGGTACGGCCGTCGTACATCGTGAGCAACACGCCGTAGATTTCCAAACCAGGATTCAGAAGACTCTTCACGCGCTTCATCGAATCAAGGAGTTTCGTCACGCCCTCTAAGGCGTAGAACTCGCATTGGATGGGGATGAGCAGCTTATCGGCAGCGACGAGCGCATTCACCGTAAGCAAGCCGAGCGACGGCGGACAGTCGATGAACACGTAGTCATATTTGCCGCGCACATGTCCGATAGCTTCCTTCAGACGGCCTTCGCGAGCCATTTCGGAAACAAGTTCGACCTCGGCGCCCGCAAGGTTGATCGTTGCGGGAGCAACGTCAAGACCCTCGCACACATCAGGGATGATGATATCAGTCAACTGCGTGTCGCTAATAAGCACGTCGTAGATGCATTCATTCAGAAGGTTCTTCTCAATGCCGAGGCCGCTCGAGGTATTGCCCTGCGGGTCAAGGTCGATAAGCAGCACCTGTTTTCCCATGGCACCAAGCGCGGCACCGAGGTTGATGGTCGTCGTCGATTTGCCGACGCCGCCCTTCTGATTGAGAATCGCGATGACTTTCGTGGTACCCACAACGTGCCTCACGGGTTTCTTTTCCGCATACGAGCGAAGGGGCGTTGCGGTATAGACCGCCTCGGAAGGCGCAGGCTCATTCGCATACGCATCAGCTTGAAGGTCTTCTTGCGTGGATGAAGCGGTCGATGTTTCACGTGAAACATTGGGGTCGCGCTCAATAACCGGAGCATTTTCCGGATTGTAGCCAACCTGTCCGTTTTCGACGGTACCACCGTCTTGGTTTTTGGGCTTTCGATTCTGGTTCTTCAAACCGTCAAACAGTCCCACGCGTCCTCCTTCATTGATACTGCGTGTATATGCGAGGCTTATAGCCAATGTAGAACGAAGATGAAGGATGTTTCACGTGAAACATCGAAACCGACGGTAAAAACGCGAGGCTCAAGCCAATGCGAAGATCGCGGGCGAGCCGTCAAGCACATTTCCGTCGCTAAGCTGTTCCATTATATATTCAGTAGGGGAATTCACCGCAGCAATCCATAGCCGTGCCAAAAATTCCTGGTTCGCGAATTTTTGGCACACCGGCGGCTTCGAAACAGGAAAGCCCGGAAGCGTTATCGACGCTTCTTGGAGCCGCGCCAAAACAAAGACGCTCAGTCGCACAAGCAACGCTTTCCATGAGCGGCTTTCAGGCAGAAAGGCTCGAGCTGACTATCGACGCTTCTTGCTCTTTTGGTTGGGCTTCGAAGCGAAGTCGGCAGGCGTGAGCGGGTTACGCTGAGCCATGCCTATGCGACGGGGAAGCGGGATGCGCGGGTTCGCGATTTTTTGGAACACGAAAATGCGACGCGTCGAGCCGTCGCTCAACTCATGGAGCTCGTCGCACACGAGCTCAAAACCGAGGGGTTTCATAATGCCAAACGCGATGTCGAGCTCTTCTTCGGTCGGCTGCGCCTTATAGCACACCAATCGACCGCTGCGGCGCAAAAGAGGCGCGGCAAGCTCAAGCAGGGACCCAAGCGAGCTTAAAGCACGAGCCGTAAGCACGGAAAACTCTTTGGGACGCTCAAGCGCGAGGTCTTCGATTCGTCCGCCATAGGTAGACAGGCGATCGCCAACGCCGAGCCCTTCAGCAACGGGCTCCAAAGCGCGTACTTTCTTTTTAACCGAATCAACGAGCAGGGTTTCACGGCCCGTAAGCACGCACAGGGGAATGCCCGGGAAACCGCCGCCGGTGCCCAGGTCGCCGTACAAGCCAACCGGCGCGTCGTTCACATACGGCAAGCCAAGCACGCTGTCTTCCAAATGGAGCACCATGCCATCTTCCTCGGAAAGGATGCGCGTGAGGTTCATGGTCTTGTTGATTTCCATAATGGCATGCAAATCATCGAACAGGAGTTGCTCTTGCTGCTCGGTGATGTCAATGCCGTGGCGCGTGGCCAGAATATCGCGAAGCGTGCCCATGAAAACCTCTCTCGTTGCGCGAAGCGCGTGTTCACTGCTTGCAATTGTACCGTGTCAACGTTCATGCGGCATAAAGAAAGGCCCTTCTTCAGAAGAAGGGCCTCAAAAGCGTGCATATAAGCTTTTCTTTAGCAGGGGATGATCACCACGTGACGGGCAGCGCCTTCACCTTCGGAAGCGGTTTCCACGCCGGGTTCGTTACGCAGGGCAAGGTGCACCAGGCGGCGCTCATACGGCGTCATGGGGCGCAGCTTCACGCTGCGATGCTGCGACTTCGCGCGGCGAGCGGCAGAAAACGCAACCGACTCGATTTTTTGGCGCTGACGGTTCTTATAACCCTCGACGTCAACGATAACGGGGTAGCGGAAGCCCATCGTGCGAGTGGTAATCGCGGAAATGATGAACTGCAGGGCATCGAGCGTTTTGCCGTGACGGCCGATGAGGATAGCGAGGTTATCGCCCGTGATATCCAGAATCAGTTCGCCTTCGTCGCCTTCGTACTCATCGATGGTGACTTCGCCCACGTCGAAGTGTTCAAGAATGCCCTTCAACGCGGCGATGGCAGTATCGGCGATTTCGTCGAGCTCCTCTTCGCTCACGTCGTGCTCTTCAGTGTGCGGCTCGTCGCCCTTGAGCTGGTCTTCGGTAACTTCCTCGACCGTCTCTTCTTCATTAACCTGATCGTCCATGATTTCGTCGGCCATGGTTCAATCCTTTCTGTATATGCAAGCGCGCCAAATATGGCGCGCGGCATGGTCGGATCGATATTAGTGCTTTTTCGTCGGGCGCTTTTTCTTCGCCTTGCGCTCAACATCGACCTTGACGGGCTCGACCTCGATGCGAGCAGCCTCGGCCTCGGCCTCGACCCTCTTCAGGTGGCGCATGGTGAGCTGCTGCTGCAGAATGCCGATAACCGAGGACGCGCCCCAGAACAGCAGAACGCCTGCGGGCGAGCTCCAGGAAATCCAGAGCATGAAAATCGTCATGACGCCGCCCATGATAAGCATCTGGTTGCGCTGGGCGGAATCGCTCTTGATGTTCTGCAGAACCATGGGCAAAAACGTTGCCAGGGCGAACACGAGCATGAGCACCAAGTACGGGAAGAACGCGCCGAAGCCGTCGGAAATCACGTTTGCGGGCGTTTTCGTAAGATCGGAAACCATACCGTAGAAGCTATACACCTCATCGGGGTGCGAATAGCCAATCTCACGCAGCGTTTGGAACATAGCCAAGAAGATCGGCATCTGAATGAGCATGGGCACGCAGCCGGCCAAGGGGTTGAATTTGGTTTCGGCGTAGAGCTTCTGCATTTCCTCGTTCTGACGAACGGGGTCGTCGGCGAACTTCTTCTGGATCTCTTGCATAAGAGGCTGGACCTTCTGCATTTGGAAGGTCGATTTGATTTGCTTGTGCATGATAGGGGCAACAAGCAAACGGAAGATAACCGTGATAACGATGATCGCAAGACCCCAGTCGCCAAGGAAATTGGCGAAGAATGCGATGCAATCGAATATCCAGTCCTTAAACACGTCCCACATACGGCACTGCCTTTCTAGAGCTTGTCGGGAACAGGATCATAGCCGCCCTCATGGAAAGGGTGGCACCTTGCGATGCGTTTTATGGCGAGCCAGCCTCCCTTGCGCAAGCCGAAACGTCGAATCGCCTCGAGCCCGTATTCCGAGCACGTGGGAACATAGCGGCAGCAGGGGCCAAAAATTGGGGAAATGGCAGCACGATAGAACTGAATCGCGAGCAAAGCGGCCCGCTTAGGCAGCGAGCGCACGAACGCTAACACGGCATTCATCGAATAGCCTTCTTCCACAAACTCCCGCCCGGAGCATTATCGCGAAGCAGGATTGATTAAGCCGGCCTTTTCAAGGGCCTTTTCGCATGCGTGGCTCACTTTACTATAAGAAGCCTTCAGAATGGTGGAGCGCGCCGAAATTACGACGTCCCAACCCTCCCATGGGCCTCCCAAATCGCATACGATTGCACGGAGCCGGCGTTTCGCGGCATTGCGCCAAACGGCGTTGCCGAGCTTTTTTCCCGCTATAAAAGCAACACGACCATGCAAATCATGGTCGTGTTGCTCAGTTCTCTTCAGCACAAGCACCGTTGCGAACGGCGTGCTGAAGCGTTTTCCCTGCGAAAAAAGCCGCGAAACGTCGGCGCTCGACCTAATTGTCGATTTCACGCCGACCTCCGAGGTTTTTACACGGTCAGACGCTTGCGGCCCTTGGCGCGACGACGAGCGAGAACGGCACGGCCGCCCTTGGTCGCCATGCGTGCGCGGAAACCGTGGGTCTTGGCGCGCTTGCGGTTATTCGGCTGATAGGTGCGCTTCATTTCGACTCCCTTTCACGTTATTGCAGCATGTGTTTCTCAATGAATAGCCGTATAAGTATAACGTAGCGAAATCGGATGTAAACCCCCTTTTCACGCAGTTCATAAAGCATTTTCGAAAGAAGGCGGCGCTTTTGCGCGAAAAAACGCTACTAGTGGACTCGCTTGCGTTTTCAACACTATATATAGGTTTACATTCACGACGAATTCTTCACGAGTGGAAAACCAAACGGGAAATACCGGGTTTTCCAAGTGCGGAAAACCGCTTGCACCCGTTTTCCGCCCCTTGCGCCAGTCGATTCCGGCGCAAACGACCTTCAATGTGGAAAACCTTGCTTATTCACCGTCCGAAATTGTGGAAAATGAGGAAAACCCAGGCATAGCACGGTTTTTCAGGTGGAAAACTACGCGGAAAACTGTGAAACACGCTTTGGAAAAACTCTTTCCAGCAGTGGGGAAATCTTTTTTCGAAAAGCTCATAAAACAGCTTTGACCTGGTATTTTCCATTTTTCAGCACGGTTTTTCAGCTAAAAATCGATATTCCCCCTAGACTTTCCAGGAAAGCGTACAAAACGTCGAGTTTTTCCGTTCTCTCCCCTTTGTTTTCCAGTAAGTCAAGCTGTTTTTCAAGGTTTTCCGCATTGCTTTCCGCTCATTTCCACGGTTTCCCACATTCCTTGAATAAAAAGTGGAAAACTCGGAAAACATGAGGTTGGTGGCTATGGAAATTTCCACCTTGAGTGGAAAGAGTCTTGAAAAACAGGACTTTCCACCTCTAGAATGGTGGAACTCATTCGTGAAAAAGTTTTTACAATTTTCCAATCGAGTGAAAATTAGCGGAAAACCTGGAATAACTTGGGAAAAGCGTTGGAACCTACACTAAACACAGCACAAAACGCACCCGAGCCCGCATCTGGAGTCAACGAGGATTACTCGCGCGCCATCGCGTGCGCACGAATCGCTTGCTACGACGACTTCCGAAGCGCGCCGCGCGTGACAGAAATAGCTCCCACCACTACGGCGGAGTTCATCGAGAATCTTGCCTCCACTATTTATACCCAGGCTCAACAGGCCGGCGGCAGCATTCCCTACACCGCGATTCGCGAGGTCAGCGAGAATTTCATCCACGCGCAGTTCAAAGAAATCGTGGTCTCGATCTTCGATAAAGGCAACACGATTCGTTTCACCGATCAAGGCCCCGGCATTCCCCAGAAGGAAAAGGCCCAGATGCCTGGATTTTCGTCGGCCACAAGCGATATGAAACGCTATATTCGCGGTGTTGGCAGCGGCCTGCCCCTGGTGAAGGAATACCTTTCTTTCTCGCACGGGCGCATCACAATCGAAGACAACATCAAATGCGGCTCGGTCGTGACCATCAGCGTGAAACCCGAGGAAGATTTCGACATTCCGAAGGGCTCACCTACTCGTGAACAGCGCAAACAAATGGTTCCCGCCCTTTCCGATCGCGAGAAAGACGTGCTCTACCTTTTCTTGGACCAGCCGACGTTGCGCGTGACCGACATCGTGGAAGAGCTCGGGCTTGCAGCGAGCAGCGCACATCGCGCGCTGAAAAAGCTCGAAGAAGCCGGGCTTATTTCCACCGTTGGAAAAATGCGACAGGTCACCGACGAGGGCCTGCGCGTAATTGACGCGTTGTTTTAATCCCCATACCCCGCTGAAGACACCACAATTGGAGGATTGGCCGCTATAATCTCGATACTATTTACAGAGGGAAGGCGGCTTGAAGAAATATGGACCCAAACAACCCTTATGAAACATGGCAAGCCGTCATTGAAAAGGTCAAATCGTACGGCACGGTGAACCCGGCGCAGGTCGACGCGTTTTTGGGACGCATGCAGCCACAGGCGTCGAGCGTGGGCTTTCTGCTCGCGACCGTCGACACCGACTTCATTAAAGGCCAGATCGAAAAGCGCTTCCTCTCGCAAATCGAGCAGGCGCTGCGCGATTTATTCGAAACCGAATACGTCGTAGAAATCGAAGTTGACCCGAGCTCTTCGGCCTTTATGCAACAAATGGCCGCCCAGAACGCTCAGCAAACGGCGGTTTCGGAGCAGGCGCCCGCCGCGCAGCAGCCCCTCGCCGTCCAAACACCTGGCCAGACAGCCATTCCTGCCCAGGTGAGCGATTTCGCGCAATCCAGCCCAGCCGCAATGGGCGCCGCGGCGCAACCCCAAGTTCAGCTTTCGCAGCCGCAGGCTCAACCCACGCAAGCGATTCAGCAGCCCGCCGCGCAAACCCCGCAGGCCACGAGCCATCTTACGGGGAGCCAAATCGCGCGAGCGAACGGCATGGACACCGGCGCGGCGGCTCTCACGTTCGAAAACTTCGTTATTGGCGACTCGAACCGCCTAGCTTATTCCATGGCTGTAGCCGTAGCGGAAACGCCGGGTAAATCGACCTTGAACCCTCTGTTCATCTATGGAAAAAGCGGTTTGGGCAAAACCCACTTGCTACGCGCGATTCAAAACTACATCCTGGAAACGCGGCCCGATATGCGCGTGGTCTATATCGACGCGCAGGAATTCATCACGGAATACTCCATCGCCGCCATCGACCACAGCAAAGACAAGTCGAGCTTCCAGGCGTTCCAGAGCCGATACCTCGACGCCGACGCGCTGCTCATTGATGACGTGCAGTATTTCCAGGGCAAATCGGCCACGGTGAATATCGTATTTCAGCTGTTCAACCGCCTGACCGACGCTGGCAAGCAGGTCGTGCTTTCCGCCGACCGCTCGCCCAAAAGCATCGACATCGACGAGCGCTACAAGAGCCGCTTCAATTCGGGTGGCACCTACGATATCCAACCGCCCGAGGTCGAGACCAAGCTTGGCATCATCAAATCGTTCATCGAGGAATACAAGCGCTCAGAAGGCAGCTGGGATTTGTACGTCCCCGAAGATATACAAATGTACATCGCGGAGATATCGAGCTCGAACGTGCGCGAGTTGAAAAGCGCCGTGACGAAGGTGATTTCCCAAATGACGGCGTTCGGAAACCCCGATATCACGCTGTCCGACGTGAAATCGCTGCTTGAGAACCACTTCTCGGCCGGCGCGCTGAAGAAAATCACCGTCGAAGCCGTGCAGCACGAGGT
The DNA here is from genome assembly GCA_934661005.1 of uncultured Slackia sp. Taxonomy (GTDB): domain Bacteria; phylum Actinomycetota; class Coriobacteriia; order Coriobacteriales; family Eggerthellaceae; genus Slackia. The sequence goes on along the minus strand of CAKUIK010000009.1, from coordinate 36,997 downwards.
CGAGCAATATTATCAAGTGAGTCACGCCGACCTTATTGGCACCAAACGGTCGCGCAATATCGCCTATGCGCGCCATGTGGCGATCTATTTGTGCCGCCAGATGATTGACATTCCCTATAACGACATCGGAAAGCGGTTTAATCGCGACCACTCAACCATCATGAGCTCGGTCGAGAAGATCGAGAAGAAGACCAAAGAGAGTCGCGAACTTCAAGAAGAGCTCGAAATCATTATTAAGAATATTCGGGAAAACTAGTCGAAAACATGCGGAAAGCGGTGGAAAGATAATCCAAGCGATAAAAACGGTGGAAAGCAGGTGCAGATTGTCCCACATCCTTCAGTCATCATAAACAAAGGATGAACAGGCAAAACGCAAGCTTTTCCACTTTTCCACCGTCCTTATTACTACTACAATCATTAATTATTTATTTAAGAGCAGAAGGGCAAAAAAGTGAGATTCAACATCAACAAGAGCGAACTCCTTAATGCGTTGACCATCGTGTCCAAGGGCACGGCTTCACGCTCTACCATTCCCGTGCTTTCTGGCGTCTATATCAAAGCAGAGGGTATGGGTTTGGTTATGGAGACCACCGACCTTGAGCGCTCTATTCGCTATAGCGTACCCGCGCTTGTTGAAGAGGAGGGAACGACGGTTATCCCTGAGAAGCTTCTTTTGGATATTGTGAAGAACCTTCCCGAAGCGGCTGTCGAGTTTCAAACGAGCGACTCGAACGTAACCGTATCGTGCGGTAAGTCGTCCTTCATGCTCAAAACCCTCGACCCGGCCGATTTCCCGCCGTTTCCCAATGTGGACGTTTCGAGCTCCATCAACGTGCCCTTCTCCGAGTTTTGTTCCATGGTGAAGCGCGTGGCAAAGGTCGTTTCGAAAGACCAGAGCCGCGCCGTGCTTACGGGCGTGCTTATTTCCACCTCCGAAGAAGGCTTGCGCATGGTCGCAACCGACTCTTATCGCCTCGCCGTGGCCGATATCGCCCTTGAAGGCGCCGAGGAAAACTTCGAGGCGATTGTTTCGGGCGCGTTCCTTCAGGAAGTTGCCGGCCTGCCCAAGATGGAAGAGACCATTACGATTGGACTTACGGCGAACCAGATTGTGTTCACGTATCAAAACATGGTGCTCATCAATCGCCGCATCGAGGGTAATTTCCCGAATTACCGCCAAATCATTCCGCAGTCGTGGGCAACGAAGACGTGCTTCACTACGCAGGAGCTCATCACTGCCGTTAAGCGCGTGGGCTTGGTGAGCGCGCTTTCTTCGCCGGTGAAAATCGACATTAACGCCGAGGCTGGCAATGCCATTATCAATGCCGCCACACAAGACGTCGGTTCCGCCGAAGAAGTCGTTGGGTGTGAAGTCGCCGGCGAGAGCATCCAAATCGCATTGAATCACCAATATGTGCTCGATGGCCTTATGTCCGTTTCGACCGATCAGGTGTTCTTCGAGACCACCTCGCCCATGAAGCCGGGCATCTTCCGCGCGGGCGCGGGCGAAAACTTCCTGTATCTCGTGATGCCCGTTCGCGTTTCTTAAGGACGTGCCGCCGTGGCAAACGATCTTCGCATTCAAGAAGTGCGCCTTGCCGGCTTTCGCAACTACCGAAGCCTCGCGCTGGGCGATATTGGGGGGCTCACGATTTTCGTGGGTCCCAACGCCACGGGCAAAAGCAATGTCGTTGAGGGAATACAGCTCCTGTGCGCCCATGGGTCGTTTCGTTCGGCCCGCGGGCGCGACCTCATTATGTGGGGCGCTCCGTTTGCTCGCCTCGAGGCTCGCTTCGTGTCCGATTCGCGCGATTTGAGCGTCGCGACGGTAATCGAGACGGCTTCGAGGTCGTATACGCTCAATGGCAAGCGCCGCGCTGCGCAAGATCTTCAGGGAATTTTGCCGGCGGTTGCTTTCTCGCCCGACGATTTGGAGCTCGCGAAAGGGTCTCAAACGCCCAAGCGCGCCGCTATCGATTTGCTCGGTAGCCAGCTCTCGAGGAACCACCGCGTTATACGGCGCGATTACGAGAAGCTGCTGCGCAACAAGAACGCGCTTCTGAAAGATGAAGCGACCGATGTGCTTATCGACAGCGTGAACGATGCGCTCATTCCCGTCGCCGCGCGCCTGCATATGTATCGCGTTGCCTTGTTCCGCAACCTCTGCGGCCGCATGGCGCGTGTCTATGGCGAAATAACCGGCGGCGCGGAGGAACTCTCGTACTCATACATTCCCTCGTGGCTTTCGGAAGATTTGGCCGAGTTGGCCGAGAACCGCCCCTATGACGTGGAAATGTCGAAAGACGAAGTTCTTGAAGCAACGGCGAATGCGATGTTCACGCGCAGGCTCGAGGAGCGCGCTCGGCACCGTGCAGTCGTGGGACCCCATGCCGACCACATGGAATTCTTCATCGATGGGCGTAATGCGCGCACGTTCGCTTCTCAGGGCCAACAGCGCTCCATCGCCCTTGCGTGGAAAGTCGCTGAAGTGGAATTGGTGAAGAAGATGCTTGGCGTGAAGCCGGTGTTGCTCCTCGATGATGTGATGAGCGAACTCGACGCACGCCGCCGGGGAGCCCTCGTCGATTTGCTGCACGAAGACATCCAGACGTTCATGACCGCCACCGACTTGTCGTGTTTCGAGGACGACATCGTCGAGCGCGCGGCAGTACTCGATCTGTCGAAAGCGGGTGTTCGCGCATGAGCAATTCGATGAAGTCGTTTTCCATGGCTCTTCAGAAAACCTTGCGGGGACAGGCGTCTTCCGACGTGCTCGCTGCAAAGGCCGCGCGTGCTGCCAAGGTGAAGCGCATGTGGAAATCGGCGCTCGAGGCGTGCGCCGGCCCCGCGGCGGCGGTGATTCTCGATCATACGAATTCGATTTACATCATTCGCAAAGCCGAAGAGGAGACCGATGTTTCACGTGAAACACTCGGGCAAGGCTCCGATGTTCAACGCCCTCGCGCAGCGACTGCCTCGAGTGGTAGGCAGTTTGTTCGTCGGAAGCCGCCTGCGGGCGAGCTCATCGTGTATGTGGAGGATAGCCTTATCGCGGCCGAGGTCGACGCGCGCCGCGAGATGATCAAGCTCAAATTCCTCGAGCTGTTCGGCGAGGAAATCGACGAATTCCGCATTCGCGTGTCGCGAGGCAAATACAAGCTCTCGCATCCCTACCGCGAAGAAACCGAAAAAACCGCCGTTCAAGAAAAAGCGCCGCGTGTCGCGCTCTCTGAGGCGCGTGTAGCCCAAATCGACGAGGAGCTATCCACGATTCCTGACAAAAAGGTGCGAGAAGCGCTTAAACGCGCCATGATTTCCGATTTAGAGGTAAAAAACGCTGCTGCAGTCGAAAATGTCGATAATGGGGCCTTGTAGGCCGTGTGAACTATCTCAAATCGCCCGTCAAAGGTCGGTATAAAACCCCGAATATGGTAAAATTCGCTAGTTGGATTGCTTGGGTTTTCGCGCGCAAATCTATTCTGACGCATGCCCCGGCATCCTATTCTATGTGAAATTGGCGTTTGAGACGCTTTATGCCCATGGCGCCGGCGCATGCTGGCGCTTCCCGGCTTTTGTCGGGAGAGAAAGGAGGAGGCCGTGGTCCAAGAAAAACCCGACCACTACGACGGCTCAGACATTAAGGTCCTTGAGGGCCTTGAAGCCGTGCGTATGCGCCCCGGCATGTATATTGGCTCGACGGGTCCGCGGGGTTTGCACCACCTTGTGTATGAGGTCGTGGATAATGCGGTTGACGAAGCTCTTGCCGGCTACTGCACCAAGATTGATGTCACGATTCACGAAGACAACTCCATCACGGTCGTTGACAATGGCCGCGGCATTCCTATCGACGAACACCCGAAAGAGAAAATCCCCACGGTCGAGGTCGTTCTCACCATTCTCCACGCGGGCGGCAAATTCGGCGGCGAAGGCTATAAGGTTTCCGGCGGCCTGCATGGCGTCGGCGTTTCGTGCGTGAATGCGCTTTCCACGCGCCTCGAGGTTGTTGTGTGCCGCGATGGCGGTAAGCACGAGATTGCATTCGAGCGCGGCAAGACGGTTGAAAAGTTGCATCGCATCGGCGATGCCGACCATACGGGCACCATGGTTACCTTCTGGCCCGACCCCGAAATTTTCACCGATACCGTCGTATACGATTACGACACGCTCGCCGAACGCTTCCGTGAAATGGCGTTTCTGAACAAGGGTCTCCATATTCAGCTCACCGACGAGCGTCGGCATGAGGAAGACGGTTCGTTTAAAACCGAGTCGTTCCAGTATGCGGGCGGCATCATCGACTTCGTCACGTGGCTTAATCGCGGCAAGGAAACGCTCAATACTCCGATTTACTTCTCCGCCGAAAGCGCCGAGGGCACGGTTGAGGTCGCTATGCAGTGGTCGACGAGCTACAGCGCCCACGGTGTGCTTGCGTTCGCCAATAACATCAACACCCACGAGGGTGGCACACACCTCGACGGCTTCAAGAACGCTCTTACGCGCACCATCAACGAATATGCTCGCGCGCATGCCATTCTGAAGGAAAAGGACAGCAACCTTTCCGGCGACGATGCCCGCGAGGGCTTGGCCGCCATCGTGAGCGTAAAGCTGCATGATCCGCAGTTTGAGGGCCAGACGAAAACCAAGCTCGGCAACACCGAGATTCGCGGTTTGGTGCAGGGCGCGGTAACCAAGGGGCTCGCTGAATATCTCGAGGAAAACCCGGCGCCGGCCAAGCGCATCATCAGCAAGGCGACCCAGGCGCTGAAGGCGCGCGAGGCTGCCCGCAAGGCTCGCGAGATGACGCGCCGTAAGGGCGTGCTCGATTCGTTCAGCATGCCGGGCAAGCTTGCCGACTGCTCGAGCAAAGATGCCTCGCTGTCTGAAATCTTCATTGTCGAGGGCGATTCCGCAGGTGGTTCGGCCAAACAGGCTCGCGACCGTAAATACCAGGCGATTCTGCCTTTGCGCGGCAAGATTCTGAATGTCGAACGCGCCGGTCTGCACCGTGCGCTTTCGAGCGACACCATTTCGAGCCTCATTACCGCCATTGGCACGAATATCGGCGAAGATTACAACGGCGACGCGGCTCGCTACCATCGCATCATCATCATGACTGATGCCGATGTCGACGGCGCGCACATTCGTATTCTGCTGCTCACGTTCTTCTATCGCTATATGCCCGACCTTATCGATCGCGGCTACATCTACATCGCGCAGCCGCCGCTGTATGGTTTGAAGAAGAAGAACTCGAAGTCGGGCAAGATTCTTAAATACATCTACAACGACGAGGCCAAAGACAAGCTCATGGCCGAGCTCGATGATCCCGACAAGTACGACATTCAGCGATACAAAGGCCTGGGCGAGATGGACCCCGAGCAGCTGTGGGAAACCACCATGGAGCCTGAGACGCGCACGCTTCTTCAGGTGACCATCGAAGATGCCGCTGCTGCTGAGTTGGCCGTTTCCGAGCTTATGGGTGATCAGGTTGAGCCGCGTAAGGAATTCATCCAGAAGCACGCGCTCGACGTTCGCTTCTTGGATATCTAGGGTTACGCCGGCCTGACGGCCGGCGTAAATGCCCGACGCTGCGCGGCAACCGGGCGGCGAAGTTCGGGATCAGCCTTCGGCTCGCGTACCAAAGTACGCTTCGCCTCGGTTTCCCCCGAACTTCACTCGCCTGGTTGCCTGCTCGCTGACATGTGTTTCACCTATGCCTAAGAAAACTGTCCTAGGCACACGGTTTAAGATTGAGCCGTTCTTACGAAAGGACAAAAGTGGCTGATCAGGATATTATTGCAAGCTCTGATTCGGGGGCTGCGGGCATCAAATTGGCCGAACTCGGCCATGAGATGCGCTCGTCGTTCCTCGAATATTCGATGAGCGTTATTGTCGCCCGCGCTCTGCCTGACGTGCGCGACGGCTTGAAGCCGGTTCATCGCCGCATTCTGTACGCTATGTACGATAGCGGCATCACGCCGAATCGCCCGCACAGCAAGTCTGCGCGTACGGTTGGCGACGTTATTGGTAAATACCACCCGCACGGCGACTCCGCGGTTTACGACACCATGGTGCGCATGGCCCAGGATTTCTCGATGCGCGTGCCTCTGGTCGACGGCCATGGCAACTTCGGCTCCATCGACGGCGACTCGGCCGCAGCTATGCGTTACACCGAGGCTCGCTTGGCCAAGCCCGCCATGGAATTGCTGCGCGACCTCGAGAAGGAAACGGTCGACTGGAATCCCAACTACGACGAGAGCCTGCAGGAGCCCTCGGTGCTCCCTGCTCGCTTCCCTAACCTGCTGGTGAATGGCTCGAATGGCATTGCCGTCGGCATGGCGACGAATATTCCGCCCCATAACCTGGGCGAAACCATCGACGCCACTTGCATGATGCTCGACAACCCCGATTGCACCACCGCTGAACTCATGACCGTGATGCCCGGCCCCGATTTTCCGACCGGCGGCGTCATCATGGGCAAAAAGGGTATTCTCGATGCGTACGAAACCGGCCGAGGCAACCTCACGATTCGTTCGAAGCATAAGATCATCGAGGGCAAAAACGGCAAGCACTCCATCGTGATTACCGAGATTCCCTACCAAGTGAACCGTACGAACCTCATGCAGAAGCTTGGCGAGCTCATTCGCGACAAGAAGCTGCCCGAGATTTCGAACGTGCACGACGGCGCCGACCGCAACTCGCCGGTCGACATTATCATCGAGCTCAAGCAGAACGCGATTCCGCAGGTCGTGCTCAATAAACTCTATAAGCACACCCAGCTGCAGGTCGGTTGGGGCGTTATTATGCTGGCCTTGGTCGACGGTGTGCCGCGCACGCTTTCTTTGAAGGAAATGCTGCATTACTACATCCTCCATCAGGAAGACGTCGTTACCCGCCGCACCAAGTATGAGCTGCGCAAAGCCGAAGAGCGCGCGCATATCCTCGAAGGCTTGCTCATCGCGCTCGACAACATCGACGAAGTCATCCAAATCATTCGCAGCAGCGAAACCGACAAAGAGGCTTCCGCGCGACTCACTGAACGCTTCGGTTTGACCGATGCTCAAACGCAAGCCATTTTGGAGATGCGCCTGCGTCGCCTTACCGGCTTGGAGCGCCACAAGCTCGAGGCCGAGTTGAAAGAGCTCAAAGAGAAGATCGACTACTTCAAGCGTATTCTTGCCGACGAAAACCTCATGCGCCAGGTTATCAAGGAAGAACTGCTCGAGATCAAGGCGAAATACAACACGCCGCGCCGCACGCAGCTTTCCGCCGCCGCAAAAGATATCGATGTCGAAGACCTCATCGCCGAGGAAGACATGGTTATCACGGTGACCAAGGCTGGCTATGTGAAGCGCCTGCCCGTCGCGACCTATCGTCAGCAGAAGCGCGGTGGCAAGGGCATGCAAGGCGTGAGCTTGAAGGACAACGACTTCGTCGAGCACCTGTTCATCGCGTCGACCCACAGCTTCATGCTGTTCTTCTCGACGCGCGGCAAGGTGTATCGCCTGAAGGTCTACGAGATTCCCGAGGCGAGCCGTCATGCTCGCGGCACGGCTATCGTGAACTTGTTGCCGCTCGAGAAGGGCGAGACCATTTCCGCGATTATCGCGACGAAAGACTTCCCCGAGGACGAATACCTCATGTTCGGCACCGAGCAGGGCATGGTGAAGAAGACATCCATGAGCCTGTACGATCGCAGCCGCCGCGACGGCCTTATCGCCATCAACCTGAAGGAAGACGACAACCTCATTGCCGTGCGCCGCGTGAAGCAGGGCGAGCGTGTCATGATGGTGTCGAGTGCCGGCAAAGCGATTACGTGGGACGAGTCGGAGGTTCGCTCCATGGGACGCGATACCATGGGCGTGCGCGGCATGACGGTTCCCGCCGGTGTGCGCGTGCTTGGCATGGAAATCGCTCGCCCGGGCACTGAGCTGTTCGTGATTACCGAGAAGGGTTACGGCAAGCGCACCCCCGTCGCCGATTACCCGCTGCACCATCGCGGCGGCCAAGGCGTGTTCACGATTACCATGACGGCGAAGAAGGGTCAGCTTACGGCCATGAAGGTCGTCGAAGAGGCCGATGAGCTCATGATTATCTCGGAAGAGGGCGTCGTGATTCGCACTTCTGTCGAGAGCATTAGCCAGCTGGGCCGTTCTGCCCAGGGCGTGCGCGTGATGAACGTTGCAGATTCCGATAAGGTCTGCGCCTGCGCCATTGCCACCGAGGATAAGAAGAAAGACGACGAAGAAGACGACGATTCAGATGGGCTCGATCAATCTGAAACCGATGCTTCTGCCGATTTTGATATCGAAGGCGACGACTTTGACGATGTCGAAGACGAAGCCGATGACGAGGAGTAATCCCAGGTAATTTACATGGCCGACTGGAATGCATTCTGGTCGGCCATCTTTTTTGAAAAAATTTCTTAAAATCCCGTTGACTTCTCGGGTGTATGGGTTATTATTATCGAGCTGCTTATGAAGTGCGCCGTTACCTCAGCTGGATAGAGGGACTGACTACGAATCAGTACGTCGGGGGTTCGAATCCCTCACGGCGCACCACTTTCTCGCCGATTGCAAAATCGGTTTAAAATTAGCCGATAAGCAGTTGCGCCGCGAGAGCGGCTTTTTTATTGTCTAGGAGAAAAGGGCCACTTTGAAGGTTCGAAAACACATAGTTCGCTAACCTTGAGGTCCTCATGCTTTCCTTCGTGGGCCTCAGGCCGCATTGTTCGAGGGGAGGCAAGCATTGCTCTACTTGTCCAACATGCTGGGTAATCCCGTATACGATTCAACGGGAGAAAAACTCGGTGTTGTATCCGATCTCGCTATTTCAACGGGCGAGATGTTTCCACGCATTACTTCCTTGGCGTTTAAGGGCCCTGGCCGCACGCCGTTCATGATTAGTTGGCGCAAATACGTCGACAGCTTTTCCGAAGATGAAGTTCGTCTTAATACCGAGTCGTACAACATTCGCTTCAGCTATTTGCAGCCCGATGAAGTCTTGCTCGCCCGCGATTTGCTCGACCAACAGATCGTCGACACGCAAGGCCTCAAGCTCGTGCGCGTTAACGACCTGAAGCTCTCCCCTTCCGGCACGCAGCTGCGTCTTCTTGGCGCAGAGGTCGGCGTGCGCGGTATTCTGCGCGGTTTGCATCCGCTTCTCGAGAAAGCCGTTGTAGGCACGGCAAAGCTTTTCGGCAAGAAAATCGACGAGAAGATTATCGCCTGGAACTATATGGACCTGCTCGATCGCGACTTGTCCAAGGTGCAGCTTTCCGTGACGCACCGCCGCCTGAACGAAATGCACCCCGCCGACGTCGCGGACATTCTCGAGCAGCTCGATCCCAAACAGCGCGCCGAGGTATTCAAGCATCTCGATGACGCTCGTTCGGCCGAGGTTATTGCTGAGTTGGAAGACGAATACCAAGCCGAAACGCTCGACGATTTGGGCGATCGCGAGGCTTCTGGCCTTCTGGGTCAAATGGATCCTGACGATGCAGCCGATATTATTCGCGACCTTCCCTATGAGAAGGCCGAGACCTTGCTTCGCCTGATGGGCGTTGAAGACGCAGCCGAGATTCGTTCTTTGCTTGGCTACAAAGACGATACGGCTGGCGGCATGATGACCACCCAGTTCGTCGCCATGAAGGAAACCGATACCGTGCTCGACACGGTAGAGGTGCTGCGCGCCCTTGATGAGGACTTCCCGACCGTCCACTTCGTGTATGTGCTTGAGGAGGATTCCGAGAAGCTCGTCGGCGTGCTTTCGATGCGCACGCTGGTGTTGGCTCATCGCGAATCGCAGCTCAAAGACATCATGTATACCGAGATCATCTCTGTTCCGCCCGACGAGGACGAAGAAGAGGTTGCGGCCGACATCTCGAAGTACGACATGGTTGCGTTGCCTGTTGTGGATGAATCGGGCCGCATGCTCGGCTTGGTCACCGTTGACGACGCTATGGAAGTCATGGAAGAAAGCACCGAGAGCGAAAAGAATACCTCGCGCGCTCTTACGGTGGTCGCCGGCATTATCGGCGGCGCCGCGGCGCTCGCCGTGTACACGCTCATCGTGCTTGAAATTGCGGGGGTGCTGTAAATGGCCGCCGCGCGTCGCGATGCGACGTATGACGAGGTCATGCAAGAACGCCGCGAGGCTGAATATGCTGCTCGCAAGGCGGGAAAGCCCGAACTCGCTGAGGTGCCTACCGATACTTCCGCTTCCGATTCGGCGGGCGAAGAGAAAAAGAAGCCGTTCTTCCTGCTCGTGCTTGCGGCGATGGGTCCTGGCGTCGTAAGCGCCATGGCCGGCAACGATGCTGGCGGCATTTCGACGTATTCGACGGCTGGCGCCGATTTCGGGTATGCCACGCTTTGGGTTATCCCCGTGATGTGCGTGCTGTTGCTCGTCGTGCAAATGACCGCTGCTCGCATGGGGGCAGTAACGGGCAAGGGATTCGCTGCCCTTATTCGCGAACGCTTCGGCATCCGCCTTACCGCATTCGCCATGTGCGCGCTGCTCATTGGCAACGTTGCCACGACGTTCAGCGAATTCGCCGGTATCGCATCGGGCATGGGGCTTTTTGGCGTTCCTACCTGGGTAAGCGTGCCTATTTCTGCTGTTATCGTATGGCTGCTTGTGGTGAAGGGGAGCTATAAAAGCGTCGAGAAGATTTTCCTTGCGATTTCCCTCGTATTCGTGACGTACATCGTCGCTGCATTTTTGGCTGGTCCCAACTGGGGTGATGTTGCCTACGCGACCGTGGTGCCGCAGATTCCCGCGAATGTGCATTTCGTTTCGCTCGTTATTTCGATGATTGGTACCACTATTGCGCCGTGGATGATGTTCTTTGCGCAAAGCAACGTTGTCGATAAGGGCGTTGGAACCGACCACGAGGAAATGTTCCTGCAGAAGGTCGATGTGACTGCTGGCACGGTTGTTGCCTGCTTAGTCGCCTGGTTCATTATCGTTACCACGGGCGCGGTGCTTTATCCGCAGGGCATTTCGATCGACTCTGCGCAAGATGCCGCTACTGCGCTTGCCCCATTTGCGGGCGAATACGCGCAAATCCTGTTCGCGGCTGGCCTTACCGCGGCGAGCTTCTTGGCTGCATGCGTGCTGCCGCTCACGACGTCGTTCGTTATTTGCGAAGCGTTTGGTTGGGAGGCTGGCGTCGACTTCACGTGGAAGGAAGCGCCCATGTTCAAGGGCATCTTCACTTCCGTCATCGTGTTCTCGGCGATTGTGGTGCTTATTCCGGGTCTCAACCTTATGAATATCATGCTCACTGCCCAGTTCATCAATGGCGTTGTGCTGCCGGTGCTGCTTGTGTTCATGGCTCTTATTGCGGCCGATAAGCGCATTATGGGCAAGTATGCGAGTGGCATCGTGGGACGAGGCCTTATTTGGTTTACCGTCGCTATTGTTACCGTGCTTACCGTTGCGTTGCTTGTGATGCAGGTACTTGGAATTGAATAGCTTTTGATTGGTCGCCTCTGGGAATCCGGGGGCGATTTTTTTTTAGGTCGGCGTGCGATAAAAGTCCTGTCGCATCCCATTCTCGTGGATGTCGCGCGATAGGTGATTCCCGCGATATGCCGAAAGGTCAAGGGACGGGCCTTTTCGTCCTCCGCCATTCAGCGTATTTGGCCCTTTTGTTCCTCCCTTTGTGGGATGCGTGAGGAAGTGGCTCTGCGTTCATTCTTGTTTTTCATTTTAAAATGAAAAACAAGAATGAACGCAGAGTGAGCCGAAGGCGAACGGTAGCGAACCGTCCACCTCCTCACGCATCCCGCAAAGGGAGGAACGGGATGATTCGATGAATTCTTCACTCTACCTAAATAAAGTGCACCGTTTCGCTCACATTTGAACTACAATACCGTACTTAGACGCTAAAAATATCTCGTTGAAGAAAAGGGGGTCATCGACATGGGTAGGGTTTATAACTTCTCCGCGGGTCCCGCGGTGTTGCCCGAGAGCGTACTTCGCGAAGTTGCGGAAGAAATGCTCGATTATCGCGGTTGCGGTATGTCGGTAATGGAGATGAGCCACCGATCTTCAACTTTCAAGGGTATTATCGAAGAGGCAGAGGCCGACTTGCGCGACCTTATGGGCATTCCCGCCAATTATAAGGTGCTGTTTTTGCAAGGCGGCGGCTCTACGCAGTTTGCCATGGTACCCATGAATCTTCTGCGCGGCGGGTTTGCGGAGTACATCGTGAGTGGCTCTTGGAGCAAGAAGGCGTACCAGGAAGCGAAGCGCTTCGGCGACGTCCGCCTTCTCGCCGATTCCTCCGATGACAACTTCAGCTATGTACCCAATGTGGCCGAGCTTCAGGTGAGCCCGAACGCCGATTATGTGTATATCTGCGAAAACGAGACCATCTATGGCACGAAATACCATGCGCTGCCCGAAACGGGAGACGTGCCGCTGGTGTCCGATGTTTCGTCGTGCTTCTTGAGTGAGCCCGTCGATGTGGCCAAGTATGGCCTTATTTATGGCGGTGCCCAGAAGAACGTGGGTCCTGCGGGCGTGACGATTGCCATCGTTCGCGACGGCCTTATTCCAACCGACGATTTGCCAGGCGTTCCAACCATGCTGCAATACAAAACGCACGCCGATGGTGGCAGCATGTATAACACGCCGCCGTGCTATGCGATTTACGTATGCGGAAAAGTATTCAAGTGGATTAAAGCCCAGGGCGGCCTTGAGGGCATGCGCGATACGAACGTTGCCAAAGCTGCGTTGCTCTACGACGCGCTCGACGAGAGCGATTTGTTCCACGGCACCGCGCGTAAAGAGGATCGTTCTCTTATGAATGTGCCTTTCGTTACGGGCGATGCTGAACTCGATGCAAAATTCATCGCAGAAGCAGATGCCGCTGGCCTGAAGAACATCAAAGGTCATCGCAGTGTGGGCGGAATGCGCGCGAGCATTTACAACGCCATGCCTATCGAGGGCGTGCAAGCGCTTGTCGATTTCATGCGCGACTTCGAATCGCGCAACTGCGTGAGTTCGCGATCTATCTAGGGCGAGACCTCGCCCCAACTTCATCTTCCTTTCAAGCGTGGCGTTGCCAGGCTTGATTCGCACACCCGCGTACACCCGCTGGTGAGCGCTCACCTTTTCCGTTCGATTGAGCGTGCGGTGGTGCGATGCTCGACCATGTAATCAATGTTGCAATACGAACCCGGAATTTGCCAAGGAATCGACGTGTCGTCACGGCCTTTGGAAATTGAAGGCTTCCGTTAGATTCGGCAGAGGGTTCGACATAAAAAGGAGATTTCCATGCGCTATATCAAAACTATCGATGACATTACGAAAGACGGTCAGGTTACCTTTGGCGATGGCTATGAATTCGTGCCCGAGGCCGAGAACGCCGATGCGATTCTCATGCGTTCGACCGACCTGCATGGCTACGAATTGCCCGATAGCATTCGCGCCATCGCCCGCTGTGGCGCCGGCGTGAACAATATTCCTATCGAGGAATACGCCAAGAAGGGCGTCGTAGTGTTCAATTCGCCGGGTGCGAATTCCAATGCTGTGAAGGAACTTGTTCTGGCGATGCTCGTGCTTTCGAGCCGCGGCGTGGTGCAGTCGATGAATTGGGTTCGCGGGAATGCCGCCGACCCCGATATTTTCGTCAATGCGGAAAAGGCGAAGAAAGCATTCGTCGGCCGTGAGCTGAAAGGCAAGAGCATTGCCGTTATTGGTTTGGGCAATGTGGGCTCGAAGGTTGCCAATGCCTGCGCCGATTTGGGCATGGATGTGTATGGCTACGATCCGTTTATCTCGGTTGAGCATGCATGGGCGCTCTCTCAGAAGGTTCAACGTGTGGCAACGCTTGAAGATGCCTGTCGCGACCGCGATTATCTTACGCTGCATGTGCCTTCGAAGGCCGACACCATTCGCATGATTGGCGAAGACCAGTTGAACCTGCTTGCTCCCGATGCCGTGCTCATCAATTATTCCCGAGAAACCATCGTCGACGAGGATGCAGTCGATGCCGCGCTGCGCGCCGGGAAAATCGCATGGTTCGCCACCGACTTCGCTACCCAGAAAACCGTGCTTATGCCGAATACGTTCATTACCACCCATTCGGGCGCTGGTACGGGTGAGGCTGAAGCGAACTGTGCCGATATGGCCATTTCCGAGCTTAAGGATTACTTGGAGAATGGCAATATCGCCAACTCGGTGAACTACCCTGCTTGCTCCATGGGTAAAGCGCGCGCCGCAAGCCGCGTTGCCTGCCTGCATGCGAACGTGCCGAATATGATTGGCCAGATTACCGCGGTACTTGCTCGCGACAACGCCAACGTGCAGCGTATGACGAACGAAAGCGCCGGCGAGAACGCCTACACCATGTTCGATACCGACGAGCACCTCGACGATGAAACCATCGAGGCTTTGAAACAGATTCCGAGCATCTATCGCGTGCGCGTTATCAAATAAGGTTGTGTCGTTCTGCCGAACGACACAAGTACTCGACGCTACGCCGGGTTCTGGCGGCATGCTTCGGGCGGTGATGGCCCAGCTAAGCTGGGCGGCGCCCGCTCGGGCGCAGAAGTTTGGGATTGAATATGCCATTAGGCATATTCAACAGCTCACGTAGCGAAGTACGCTTCGCCTCGGCCGCGCCCGAATTGCACTCGCCAGAACCCATGCTCGCTGACTCTCGTTTGACCAGCGTTTTAATGCAACCATGGATCGGAGGACTGTCCTCCGATCCATTTGAGGCAAGGGAGTTTTCCTATGATTGTTAAACCGTTTGCTGCCGTTCGACCCACTGCAAGCGTCGCCGACCAGGTCGCGGCGCTTCCTTACGACGTGTACGATCGCGCCGAGGCGGTTGCTGCCGTCGACGGCGAGCCCCTTTCTTTCTTGAATATCGACCGCCCCGAGACGCAATTCCCGGCCGGCATCGACATGTATGCACCCGAGGTGTATGCGAAGGCGCGCGAGCTGTTTGACGCCCGCCGCGCTGATGGCACCTTTGTCACTGAGCCCGCGCCATGCTTCTATTTGTATGAGCTCACGATGAACGAGCGCTCGCAAACGGGCGTTGTGGCGTGTTGTGCGATTGATGACTATCTCGAAAACGTCATCAAGAAGCATGAAAACACGCTCGAAAAGAAGGAGCTCGACCGTATTCGCCATATCGATGCGCTCGATGCACAGACGGGCCCCATTTTCCTTACGTATCGCGATTCTGATGCGATCGATATTTTGGTTGCGGCGGTGAAGAAAACCGCCCCGCTCTACGATTTCACGGGCGACGATGGCGTCACGCACCGTGTGTGGCGCATGGCTGCGGCGTCGGAGGAAACGGCCTGTTCGAAGGCCTACGCTGGTTTGGTCGCGGCGTTCGCCAAGGTTCCGTGCGCATACATTGCCGACGGCCACCATCGTGCGGCGTCGGCTGTGAAGGTTGGCTTGGCTCGGCGCGAAGCGAACCCGGACTACGATGGCACCGAAGAGTTCAACTATTTCATGAGTGTGCTCTTCCCCGCTTCTCAGCTTTCCATTTTGGCGTACAACCGCGTGGTACGTGACCTCAACGGCCTGACGAAAGATGGATTTCTGAACGCCCTTGCGGGTGAAAATGGTCCGTTCGAGATTATCCACAAGCAAGAGTCTCAGCTTGAGCCGATCGATAAAGGCGCTGTTGGAATGTATCTCGATCGGGAATGGTACGGCCTTGGCGTGAAGCCCGAATACGAAAGCGACGACCCCGTCGATGGCCTCGATGTTTCAATTCTTCAGGAAAAGGTGCTCGCACCTATTTTAGGAATTGGCGACCCGCGTACTGACGAGCGCATTGAATTCGTCGGCGGAATTCGTGGCCTGCGCGAACTCGAGCGCAAGGTAAACCGCATCGACGCGCGTGGCGATGGCCCCGCGGTGGCGTTCGCGATGTTCCCCACCTCGATCGACGAGCTGCTCAATGTTGCCGATGCCGACCGCCTTATGCCACCGAAGTCGACGTGGTTTGAGCCGAAGCTTCGCAGTGGTTTGTTTGCTCATTTGATCTAATCGCGGCGTGGTAGCTTGCCGCTGCTTTCCCATTTGTGAGGCTAAGCAGCGGCATACCGCTACGTTACAAGTGTATTTCGTTTACCGATATGCCGTCTGAACTGCGCTAAGCTCGTCATACACTTTTCTTTCGCAGTAAATTGTGGGCGCTTCTGGCGCCGGGAGGGTTGATGCTTATGAAGGAAAGCTTGCCGCTTTACACCGACTTTGAGAAGTGTCATTCAATCGATCCGTGTTATTACACCACTTACGATATCAAACGAGGCTTGCGCAATGCCGACGGCACGGGCGTTGTGGTTGGCGTTACGAATATCTCGAACGTGCATGGCTATGTTGTTTCCGAGGGCGATAAAGTTCCCGATCGCGGCCGCTTGTCGTATCGCGGCTACAGCATTTCCGATTTGGTCGACCATGCCGTTGCTGAAAACCGCTTCGGTTTCGAGGAAACGGCATATCTGCTTATGGCGGGCGAGCTCCCCACGGCTGAGCAGTTGAAAACCTTTAACGACCTCATCGCCGCTCAGCGCGACCTGCCCGATGGGTTTACCGCGAACTATATCATGAAGCCGCCTACGCGCGATTTGATGAACGCCATGAGCCGTGCGGTACTGCAGCTCTATGCCTTCGATGATGAAGCAGAGAACCGCAGCTCAGAGCATGAAATCGATACAGCTATTATGCTGCTTTCGCGCCTTCCGCGCATCATGGTGCTTTCGTATCATGTGATGCGCGATAAATTCTTCGGCGACTCCATGTTTATTCATCATTACATTCCCGGCCAATCGACCGCCGAGACCATTCTGTCGATGCTGCGCCCCGATCGCCAATTTACCGACACCGAGGCGAAAACGCTCGACATTATGCTCATGCTGCATGCGGAGCACGGCGGCGGCAATAATTCGACGTTTACCTGCCGTGCTGTTACAAGTTCCGATACCGACCCCTATTCCGCATACGCTGCGGCAATCGGCAGTTTGAAGGGTGCGCGCCACGGCGGCGCGAACAACCGCACGTTGCGCATGACCGACGATATCAAGCAGCATGTCGCCGATATTACCGACGAGGGCCAAGTGGCCGATTACCTGCGTAAAATCGTGCGCAAGGAAGCATACGACCGCACGGGCCTCATCTATGGCATGGGACACGCGGTGTATACGCTTTCCGACCCGCGCGCCGAACTGCTTCATAAGTATGCGGAGCGCCTGGTTGTCGGCACCGAGCATGAGGCGGAATTCCGCCTGCTCGAGATTATCGAGCGCTTGGCGCCGCAACTGCTTGCGGAAGCCGGCAAAAGCAAGGACATTTGCGCGAACGTCGACCTCTACAGCGGCTGCGTGTATTCCACGCTCGGCATTCCGCGCGAGCTGCTCACGCCTATGTTTGCAAGCGCCCGTATGGCTGGTTGGAGCGCGCACCGTTTCGAGGAAATCGTCTCGGGCAAGCGCATTATGCGCCCCGCGTTTAAGAAAACGGGCCACGCGCGCGAGTATGTCGACATCGCTGATCGAAAATAGTCCTGTTTTGCCGAATTTTGGCACGAATTTGCGGTTGTGAACGATTTTCTCGGTCGAAGAAGCGGGTTTTCCAAAAGGTCTTTTATATAACACCAGTTCAGCTCTGTGCTGGTATTTGAGCAAGACGTGCAAGTGCCTCAACGACCGTTCATAACCGCAATTTTCTGCCAGAAAGGCCGCTTCGGCGGCCTATTTCTTTATAAGGCTTCGCCGTATCAGGAAAAGGTGCGCGTACAATGCTGGAAAATGTGCATACGGAAGGAATCTCATGGCTTTGACCACCAATACCGCGCTTGCCCAGTTGCAGCCTTCGGGTATTCGTCGCATTACGGCTTTCGCGAAGCAGACGCCTGGATGCATTTTGCTTACGCTTGGCGAGCCCGAGGGCAATACCTCCGAGGCCGTGAAGGAGAAAGTCGCCGAATCCCTTGCCGCGAATGAAACGCACTACCCGCCCAATAACGGAACGGCGGCATTGCGCCAGGCACTTTCGGCGCATATGGAAAAGCGCAACCTCACGTATGGGGAAGATGAAATCATCGTGACCTGCGGCGCGACTGAGGCGCTGTTCGCGGCGCTTTCGAGCATTCTCAATCCTGGTGATGAAGTGATTGTGCCCACGCCGGCGTTTGGACTATACGAATCGATTATCGCGGTGAACCGTGCGACGTTCGTTCCCGTCGATACTCGCCCAACGAAATTCCAGCTTACGCTTGAGCAGCTGGAGTCGGCGGCGACCAGCCGCACGAAGGCGATCGTGCTCACATCTCCGAACAATCCCACGGGTTGCGTGCTCAATCCCCGTTCTTTGGATGCGGTCGCGAAATTCGCAAGGGCCCATGATGTGTTCGTTGTCTGCGACGACGTGTACACGAGCCTCGTTTACGAAGGCGTGTATAAAAGCGACGACGGCGCCCATCTTGGCCTTGCGAGTTGCTACGGCGAGTTGCGTGACCGCATTATTGTGTGCGATAGCTTCTCGAAGCCCTATGCCATGACCGGTTGGCGCCTTGGGTGGGTTGCGGCGGATGCCCCGATTGCGGCGCAAATCACGAAAATGCACCAGTATATGGTGTCGTCGGTCCCCTCGTTTGTGCAGCGCGCCGCGATTCAGGCGTTGAAGGAAGATGTTGCGCCTGCACGCGAAGTGTACCGCGAGCGCCGCAACTACGTACTTGCCCGTTTGAGGGAAATCGGCCTTGAGGTCGTTGAACCCGATGGCGCCTTCTATGTATTTCCTTCCATTGAGAAATTCGGCATGTCTTCAGACGAATTCTGCACGCGCCTTATTGCGGAACATGGTGTGGCCCTCGTGCCTGGCTCGTGTTTTGCTGCCGAGGGTTTCGTGCGCCTGTCGTATTGCTGCAGCATGGAAAACCTTGAAGAGGGCTTGAATCGATTGGATGCTTTCGTTCAGGTGTTGGAACAGCGTTCCGCATAGTGGAACGGGTTTCCCGTGAATAGGGGACGCTCCCTCAATTGCGGTGTAGAATAACCACGTTCGCAATCTCGAAAATCGAGATGGTTGTGCGCGAGGCCGCCGTGCGTTTTCGCACAGGCGGGTTTTCAACCAAGAAGGGGACATGCATGTCTGATATTAAGAATATCCTGGTCACTGGCGGTGCTGGCTTTATCGGCAGCCATACGTGCGTTGAGTTGCTCCAGGCTGGCTATGGCGTGGTCATCATCGACGATCTGTCGAACTCCTGCGAGAAGGCGGTCGACCGTATTGCCCAAATCGTGAAGCAGGCGGAAGCCGACGGCAAGGCTCCGGCGGGCGCTTCTGATCGCATGAAGTTCTATGAAGACAACGTGCTCGACCGCGATGCCCTCGAGCATATCTTCAACGAGAACGATATTTACGGCGTTATTCACTTTGCTGGCTTCAAGGCTGTGGGCGAGAGCGTCGAAAAGCCGCTCGAGTACTACTACAACAACCTCACTAACACGCTTATTCTGTGCGATGTTATGCGCAAGCATGGTTGCAAGCGCATCGTGTTCAGCTCGAGCGCAACGGTGTATGGCGAGCCTGACAGCGTGCCTTTGAGCGAGACCGCCGAGAAGAAGCCGGCTACCAATCCCTATGGTTGGACGAAGTGGATGATCGAGCAGATTCTTACCGACCTGCATACCGCCGACCCCGAGTGGGACGTTGTGCTGCTTCGTTATTTCAACCCCATTGGCGCACATGAAAGTGGCCTTATTGGCGAAGACCCGAAGGGCATTCCCAACAACCTCGTGCCGTATGTGGCACAGGTCGCCATTGGCAAAATGCAGGCCGTTCGCGTGTTTGGCAACGATTACCCCACGCCCGACGGCACGGGCGTGCGTGACTACATCCACGTGGTCGACTTGGCGCGCGGCCATGTCGCGGCGCTCAACTGGATGGATGGCAAGACGGGCGTCGAGGTTGTGAACCTCGGCACCGGCAAAGGTTCGAGCGTGCTCGATGTGGTTGCCGCGTTCAGCCGGGCGTGCGGCCGCGAGCTTCCGGTCGACATTCAGCCCCGCCGTGCGGGCGATGTCGCGGAAAACTACGCCGACCCGCAGAAGGCCAAAGACGTGTTCGGCTGGGTTGCTGAATACGACCTCGACCGCATGTGCGCCGATTCTTGGCGTTGGCAGTCGATGAACCCGAATGGGTATGCCGACTAAGACTTCCCCGATTGGCCGCCGAGGTGCTCCGTTCCCTTTATTTTTGATGTGATGAGGGAACTCGTTGCGGAGGGCACTCACGGCGAAAATAGGTGTCATGGGGTGGCTGGGTAGACTTGCCACCCTTTCTTATTGACGCGAATCACAAGGGGCTCGTGGTCGTGATGACTGCGAGCCCTTTGTTTCGACGGGTTCAATTGTAATTTCTGGGCTTGTGTTGCGGATGGGGTATTGCCGGCGTTGTTCGACATCGTCGATAGATATGAAATACCCAGTTGTATTAGCAGTAAAACTTTTGATAACCCTTCAAGAAAGAAAGAAATTCTTCGTCTTGCGGGCTTAAGATTCGATCGGTTCGCCATGCCGCGCCGAAGCCCCATGTGATATCGCGAACAGGGATGCCAAGATATCCTTCATGATGGAATGCCTGTGCGTGTGTACGTACGGTAAGAGCGTAGGCATGGCGCTGCATGGCAACCTCCAAGGTCTCAACAACCTCATCGGTATGTAGAATGGTGCAATTATAGGGAGCTCTCGCCAAAATAGATTCAATTCCTCGCGAGGTTTTGAATTCTCGCGATGCGAGGCATGAAATCGTTTTCCCCTTCAAATCGTCAATTGAAAGGATTTCCCTCGCCGCAAGCTCGTCGTCCTTTTTCATCCAAAGAAACATCATGTCTTTATGGAGAGGAATGGAAGAAAACACCGAGTGGTCGATTGGGTCGTTAAGAAGGGCGAAATCGCTCGTTTTATCAAGCAAACTTTGTTCACAGTCGTCGTCAAGCATGGTCTTGACGCCTTCGATGCGGGCAGTTGTATTGGCGTTTTTATTGAAATCGTCTATTGCCGCGCGAGGAAACACGTTGAAGAGGCCAATTGAAACGGCGAATTTCAACGATCCGCTGTTGTGGCGTCGAAGGTCGTCTATCTCGCGCTCCATGTCGTCGATTTTCATGGAAAGGTCTTGTGCATATTTACGAAAAACCTCGCCGTAATCTGTGAGTTTTACACCTTTGCCGTCGGCTTCGATGAGGCTAACACCGAGCTGACCTTCCAGTCTCTTGATTGAGCTCGAAAGGCCCTGAGGTGAAATATAAAGTGTTTTCGCAGCTCGTGAGTAGTTTTTAACACGAGCAAGCTCGACGAAATAATGAAATACCTTCGTATCCATAGACCAAGCCCTCCCTCTTGGACCATAAAACGAGACATCTATTCAAGCGTCTAAACTATACTATTTTGCCAATTATCGAAAGAATTGTCCTTCATGCAATTGTTGATGAACGCCAATCAGATGTTTATTCCCCCAGTTCGCCCTCCGCTCGACAATATAGGCAAGGAAGCCAAGGGAGAGTGGCTTAAGAAAAGGCTCGTGCCTTTTATGTTCTTAGGAGGGAACAATGGATCTGAGCAGGCGTAATTTCTTGCAAATGGGCGCCGCTGGCGCTTTGGCGGCTGGCGCTATGGGATTGGCAGGCTGTGCGTCCCAGCCCCAGAAAAGCGAAGGCGGCAAAGCTGAGGGCGCTACTTCTGAAGATTGGCTTGGCGAAGCTCCCGCGACAAAGCCCGAGGATTGCAAAGAAACGGTTGATTGCGAGGTTGTTGTTGTCGGCGCGGCCCTTGCTGGGTCGATGGCTGCTTATGGCGCAGTTAAGAACGGTGCGAAAGTTACGGTACTTGAGCGCAATGCATCTGCCCATATCGGTGGCATGACCATCTCGTTCTTGAACTCCCAAGCGCAGCTCGACGCTGGTATTCCGAAACATGACAAGGTTCATGTGGCAAATCAGATGTTCACCACTACGCAGTATCGTTCCGATATGAAGCTTAACGCCGTATGGTGCAATCGTTCCGGCAAAATCTTCGATGACATGGTGAAGGATTTTCTTGAGCCCTATAACCAGTACTACAAGATTCTGAGCCTCGAAGGAATTTTCCCTGATCCCACGCAGGAGATTAATTCGTATATCTCGACCGGTGTTGCATTCTCAGAAGATACCGACATCCTGACCGATTTCACCCACAATATTCATACCTTCCTCGAGGATCAGGGCGTTGAATTCAGCTATAGCACGCGCGCCGAGAAGCTTGTTCAGGATGATAATGGTGCCGTGGTTGGCGTCATTGCCACGAAAGATGGTGAGAGCGTTTATTACAAGGCCTCCAAAGGCGTGGTTATGTGCACGGGTTCGTTTGGCGCAAATGAGGCCATGATGAAGCACTTCTTCCCCGAGCAGTTTGCGACATGGGCTCTTGAAAACAACGCCTACAACGCATACATGGGCGATGACCCTGTGACCGATGTTATGGATGACGGCCTCGGCCATAAGATGATGTGCTGGGCGGGTGGCGAAATGGAAGGAGTGTGCGGTTACCTTTCTTGGCAAAATACCGCGTGGCGTTCCTTCCCTTATCTGCTCGTTGATACCAAAGGTCAGCGTTTCATGAATGAGTGCACCTCTCTTCTGACCAGCGGTCATTTCATTGCCGATTTGCCTGGTCACGGAAACTATATCTGGCAGATTATTCCTACCAACGATTTCGAGATGCCGTCTTCGTTCGGCTATAACAAGGAAGAGGCGGCGAAGGTCTTTAATATCGAGACCAACGAGCATTACGAAGCTGACACTATTGAGGAGCTTGCTGAGAAAATCAATGTCCCTGCCGAAAATCTGGTTGCAACGATCAAGCGCTACAACGAGCTGTGCGAAGCCGGCGAGGATACCGACTATATGAAGGCGAAGCGTTATCTTGATCCTATCGACGATGCTCCCTACCAGGCCTGGAAGATGATCTATCCGTTCTATTGCACTCTGTCTGGCGTTCGCTGCGATGAGAACCTGCAGGTGCTTGACGACAATTTCGATCCTATTCCTGGTTTGTATGCTGCTGGCAATACCGTGGGATATCGCTTTGGCTCGAACTACGAAACGCTGCTCCATGGCGGCTCAAACGGTCTTGCCGCAACTCACGGCTTTGTGGCTGGCGAATCTGCCGCGAAATCGTAGCTGAAAACAGTTTTCGCAATCACCCCTTCGCCTCATCGAACCCCTCCTTTATTCGGTGGGCGATACAAAAGAAACCCGCAGCCGTATGGCTTGCGGGTTTCTTGTCTCATTGGCCTGTTGTCCAAAACCTAAAGCCATATGCTTTGTTCCGAAAACAGCCAGCATTCTCGCTGGCTGTTTTTTGCTCTCCGCTGCGGAGGCGCTGCGAAATTCGGGTTGTAACAGCATCAATCTTCAACGTATAGAATAGCCCCCTTCGTTCCTTCTTTACGTCTCCCACCTCGAACGATTAATGCTTGACGCGTAAGGTCGGGGGGGGGGTATATTTTCCTTATCTATGCAATTGTTGCCAACTGCTTACTGGAAATCAGGGGAACGGAGCTTTCATGGCGAACATACAGAATGCGAAGCATGCTCGTGTCGAGCAGCGCAAACCAGGGCTTGTTGCCCGTACGGGCATGGCGGTGCTCATGGCATCGAGTGTGGCGTTGCCGACTTTCGGAACGGCGTCGGCTTTCGCCGATGATGCGACGGTTTCGGGTGGTGCCGGCGATTCGGGCAACGCGAACGGGCAGCAGAAACTCGACGACAAAACGGCAAGCGAGCAGAACCTTGCTGCAAAGCAGGCCGCAAAAGACGAAGCATCTAAGGCAGAGCAAACCGCTAAGGAAGAACTGTCCAATGCGAAAGACGCGGTAAGCGCAGCGCAGGCTTCTTCCGAAAAATCTCAAGCCGACGCCGACGAGGCTCAAAACAGCGCTGCTTCCCAAATAGTGGCAAAGGCCCAGGCTGCGCAGGAAGTCTACGATGAGGCTGCCGCCAAGCAGAAAGCAGCACAAAGCGAGCAAAGCAAGGCCCAAACTGCACTCGATGCGTCTAAGGCCGACGCCCAAAAGAAGCAGGCGGCGCTCGATAGCGCACAAGCCGCTCTCGATGCCGCAAATAAAGAATTCGAAGCTGCTGGTGGGCAAGCGAAACTTGACGAAGCGTCCCAGGCGGAGTCTGCCGCGAAAGCGAAGCTTGAGCAGGCGCGTTCTAATCAGCAGAACGCGCAGAGCACGTATGACAAAGCTAGCAAGGAATACGTGGATGCCCAGAAGAAGGCAGCCGACGATGCTGCGGCGCTTGAGAAGGCTAAGGCCGATCTGAGCGCTGCGGAAGCTGAGTTGGATGCAGCCCAGAAAGAGCTTACCGCAGCTCAGACAAATTTGGAGCAGATCAAAAACGGCGAAACTTCTCAAGCCGTAAAGGATGCCCAGGCGAAGGTCGAAGAATGCCAGGATGCATTCGACGCCGCTCAGAAGGACAAAGATGACATGGATCAGATTGTCTCTGAGAGGCAAGAGACGGTCAAGAGATGCGAGGCGCGTGCCAAGGAGCTAGCCGACGAGGCCGCCAAGGCGAAAGCAGAATATGATGCAGCGAAGAGCGCTTCGGACGCTGCGTATAAAGCTTATTCCGATGCCTGCGACGGGTTCAATGAAGCAATGCAGAGCAAAAATAACCACAATGAGCAGTGTCTTGAGGCACATACTCAGTACAACGCCGCAAAGGCGAATTATGATAATGCCCATAAGCCCGATAGCGGGATGTCTGATTCGCAGATACAGGAAGCCGATAGGGCTTATGAAAAAGCGGAAGCCAAGTATAAAGAGCTTCTAGCTGCTCTTGAGAAGGATGAAAAAGATATCGAAGCGTATTCCAAGCAGAAAGAGGAATACGGTTCCGCACTGGACGCTGCGAATAAGGCCGCTTCAGAAGCTAAACCGAAATATGAAAATGCGGAATACGAAGTCGACAACTACAACTACAGCTGGTTGGAGCCCTCGAAAAAAGATCTCGACGAGGCTCTAAAATGGCAAAAACAAAATGTCGACGCGCTCGATGCAGCCCAGAAGGATCTTGATGCTGCCAAAGCTGAATTCGATGCAATTTCCTCCGCTCCCCTGAAGGCGGCGACTGAACGCGTCGATGCCGCCAAAAAGGCAGCCGCGGAAAAGCAAACAACGAAAGATGCTGCGGAGAAAGCTCAGCAAGCTGCCGACACTGCGGCATTTAATTCGAAAACGAATCTGTACCGATATGAAACGAGCGTCAATGCGGCTCAAGGCGATTTGACGGCACAGAACGCCGCTCTCGATGCTGCTCAGGCGAATTATTCCAGTGCCGCCTCCGCGCTTAATGCTATCAAGCCGCTCGCTGATGCCGCCGAGAGCGCAAAAGGCGATTCTGGCGCCGCCGCCGAAGAGTTGAAAGCGTCTCAGAAAGAGGTCGCTGAAAAAGAAGCTGCCTTCAATAAGGCGAAAGATGCCGAAGATCAGGCTGCGAGCGAGCTTGCTCGTGCGAAAGAACAGGCCGATGCTTTCGCTCCGTACGCAACGCAAGCCGCTGCCGCTGCTGCTTTTGCTTCTGGTGATTTTGCGGCATCCGATGCTGCAAATCTCGATTCCGAATTAGCGCAGAACATCGCTGTAAAGAAAGCGGCTTTCGATGCTGCGCTTGAGGCGAAGGCCCAGGCTCAGGAGCAATTGGAAGCGGCTCAGGAAGATGTGGCCGAAAAGCAAGATACCTATAACAAGGCCGCTGAGCGCCTCGCTGTCGCGCAAGCCGAGCTTGCGGCCGCGCAAGAGTGGTACGACGCGGAACATCCTGCTCCGGCGCCGGATGTTACCCCTGCCCCGAATCCTGCTCCGGCACCCGAGCCGAGCACTCCCGAAGATAAGGTTCTTGACGATAAAATTGCGAATGCAAAGCATGCCAAGAAAGACGATGAGGCCAATGCCTCAACCTCGCAAAAGGCTGCACAGCTTGCGCAGACCGGCGATTCCGACATGGTGTTTGTGGTCGGTGGAATGGTGTTTGTTGCCGCGGGCGTAACCGCAACGGCTGCAGTGGCGCGCCGCCGTCAGTCTTAGTTCGGTTTTTCGGTATATAAAACAGCCGTCACACGAAGGCGGGCGATTGGGGCAACCAATCGCCCGCCTTCTTTATGCGAGGATTCTTACCCGAGGCTTTTGATGAGCTCGAGCGACCGGGAAATCCATTCACCCGCTGCTTCGAACCGATATGATTCGAAGCCCGCTTCCGTAAGAATTCGTGCAATCGTGCTTTCTGAAATGTCGAGATTCACCAACAAGCTCAGGTTAACGCCTTTTGCGGCAATATCTTGCAGGTGGTCCCAATACGTGCCCACGTACCCAAACGTGGTTGAATAAGTCGCTGGATCGTTCGCTGCTTCGAATGCCATACGTTCGGTGTCTTCATAGAAAAGGCTGCGCCCGTTATCGTAAAGCGGATAGAACGATTCGCCTTCTTCGGTGATTTTGAGTGCCATATTTGATAAATGGCGGTCATCTTGCCTGGTCACGAAATCGAGCGCAATCATGCGATAGAAATCGTCAGCATATTGCGGGCGAACCGCCAAAAGGTTATCAAGCTCGTTTTCGCCTCGTGGACCATTGAAAAGACGACGCATATGCACGATATATTCGCGCGTGAAATCGTATTCGAATTCAGAGAAAACCGAGTCGGCGTCAAACCGCTGCACGCGACAGCATGGAACATTCATTTCGCGGGCGAGCAAATATACCGCGATTTCCGATTCGACATCGCAGCTTAACGGGCTGATTCGCTTTTTCACAATGCCATAAAACCCGTCGAGGGCAGCATAACGTTTTTCATTGAACCCTTCGGGGGTATTCACGCTATCGCCTTGTGCGTCGATTCTGTTAAGGAAAATCGACTCGAAAACATCCGTTGTCGCATTGGCGAATTGGTCTGAAGCATTTTGGGCAATCCAAAACTGGTCACGCGGGTTTACAGCATGCGTGGCGTCGGCGATGCGGAATGTGTCATATTCGGAAAGGCCGCAACGAAAAAGAAGTTTTTCAATATCTCGCCTATTCGGACTCATGATGCGATCGGAGAGAAATGAGAGGAATTCATCAGGTGACCAGTGGCTCTTGCCTTGGGAGCAGAGCTTTACCGTGGTGTTGTAGGCAGGGTCGATAAATGTGACCGAGAGGTCGTCATGGATAATACCCACGACGACCTCTTCCCATTTCAAATAGCGAAATGCTTGCGCGTTCACGTTCATTTCACCTCTTCCAGTCGCGTGTGATCCAGTATTTTATCACCGGCGTTCCTGCCTCATGCCCCAGGCGAGCCTTTCGGGGAATTTGCCCTATGCGTCGATTTCCATCGCCGTTGCGAGTGGTCGTTGGGCATCCGAGCACCTCGCAACGGCTTTCAATTTTCTCTCCCTATTCGCTCCTTAAGGCTTCGACCGGGTCTTTCTTGGCTGCGGCGCTTGAAGGAATGAGGCCTGCCAAGAAGGTAAGCAGAACGCTTATGCCGACCAAGACGATTGCGGCTTGCCACGGTAGAATCGCGACATTTTCAACGTCGAATAAGGAATACACAATCGCATTCGCGGGAATGCATGCGAGCGCAGTAAGCACGATGCCAATGGCGCCCGCCGTAAAGCCGATAATGATGGTTTCGGCGTTGAATACGCGGCTGATGTCGCCCTTGCTCGCACCGATAGAGCGCAGAATGCCAATTTCCTTTTTGCGCTCAAGCACGCTGATATAGGTGATGACGCCAATCATGATTGAGCTCACCACGAGTGAAATTGCCACGAATGCCACGAGCACATAACTGATCATGTTCACGATTGTGGTCACGCTGCTCATGAGCGCACCCACGATGTCGGTATAGCTTACGACTTTGTCTTCCTCGCCGTCGGCGTTCATTTTGTCGTTGTATCCGTCGAGGATATCAATCACGCTTTGCTTGCTTTCGAAATCCTTCGGATAAATGTCGATGCTCGCCGGCTTGGCGTAATCGGCCCAACCGAACTTCTTCATGTTGTTGTCGTGGCTGCTCTGCTCGGTCGACATGAGGCTCGCCATAAGCTCGGAAAGCTCCTGCTCACTCATGTTCATTTGGAAAGCGTCCGCAAAAGCGCCCTCGTCGATCCCCATGGCTTTCGACATATTCGTCGAAAGAGTGGTCATGTAGGTGGTCATCGCGGATGAAACCTGGTTTTGAATCGCCGCTCCATATTGCGTCATGACCTGCGCCATCGCTGTTTGCATGTACGACTGCATAGCAACGGAAAGCTGAGCTTGAAGCTGCTGCGAAATGGCCGTAGTGAGTGCGGGTAGAAGCTGCTCTTGCAACTGCTGCGACAATTGTTGCGAGAGTTGCTCCTGCAATTGTTTCTGGATTTGTTCGCTTACTCCACTGAAATCGATGCTGTCGGCGATGGCCTTCTGCATGGCGGCTTTCGTGGCGGGGTCGGCAAGGTATGCCTCAACCGCTGCTTTTTGGTCGGTGGCGTATTCGGGGTGATCGCCCTGGATTTGAGCTTGGAGCCAATCGGGGTAGGCTCCCATGATGCTCATGACGCCTTGAGTAAGAATATCGGTCTTAATATCGGGCTGGACGCCGTCGAGATCAAGCTTGATATTGCTGAAGTCGAGGTTTAACTGGCTCATGTCAATCTTGCTCGGGTCGATTTGAACACCCGAAGCATCGAAGGCTGGCATGTTGGACAAGTCGATATCCGCCCCCGACAAATTCATGCTGCCCGAGAGGTCTGCGCTCGAAAGGCCCGCAGCTAGCGCACTTTCGTCGAAGGTGAATGCGCTCTGCAGCTTTTCGCCGTCAATCGTGAACAGGCTCGACATATCGAAGCCGTTGCCGTCTTTCGCCTCATCTTCCTCCTCGGCGAACGACTTGCCCGTAATCACGTTGGTCGAAGGGTTTTTCATCTGGTCTTTCACGATTTGTTTATCGGATGCCTCGTCGATGAGGTGGTTGACCAGATCGTTCGAGTAATACAGGCCAGTCGAAAGCGAGGCGATTTTCTCGCCTTCCTTCGGCTTTACCACGCCGCACACTTTCAGCGTCTCACCATTATTGACCAGGTTCTTCATGAAGTCGGAGTCGCCGCTCTTATCTTTCCAAACCCCGTACTCGCTGTCATACTGGTAGAAATCGGCGCCATTGACGAGCTTGAATTCAACATTCATGAGGTCGTCGTAGTCGAGGTCGAGCGTGCTGTCGGGAACCTGCACCTCTTCTTCGTTGGCGAACTCGCGCACCATTTCTTCGAGCTCTTTGTGGTCGCGCAGACCCATAGAATACAGCATGAAGTCGCTCACGTTGCCATTCGGCGTGAGCACCGCCACGACTTCGTTGTAGTTTTCAGGCCAGTGACCTGCAACGACGTCGTATTGATTATCGACTTGGCTCATGTTTGCGGGAAGCTTATAGAAGATATTTGTGCTCATCATCGACGACATGATGCCGTTGCTCGATGCGCCTAGTCCCACACTCGCGAACGATTTGTCGGGGTTTACCTGGTGAATGCCGTCGTCGGTATTCGAATTGAATATCTGCGGCGTAACGCTGTAGCCGTATTCGATTGAATTCACGTACGAGTCGATGTCGGTTTCGCCGCTGTCGAGGTATTCCTTCAGCGACGCAAGGTCGTTGCTTCCGATGCTCGAGAACATGCTCGTAATCATTTTCGACTCGTGGACCGGCTTGCCCGAATCGCTCGAAGCATTCGTGTCGCTTGCCTGCGAGCTTGCGCCCGTATTCGAAACATCTTCTGCACCGCCCATGCCCATGGTCATCATGCTGGTCATGTCGAAGCCCTGGTCTTGGATTTGCAGCGGGTATTCCGAAAGCGTGTTTTCCTCGACGTTCGCGATGTATTGATTCACGCCGTTGGCGAGCGACAAAATGGCCGCAATGCCGATAATGCCGATGCTGCCTGCGAAGGCGGTCATGAGTGTGCGGCCTTTTTTCGTGAGCAGGTTTTTGAAGGAAAGCGAAAGCGCCGTGAAAAACGACATGCTCGTTTGGCGTGCGGCTTTTGCTTCGCGGTGCTCCTCGGTGCTCGCGTCGGGGTCAAAGGGGCGCGTGTCACTTTTGATAACGCCGTCGGCCAAGGTCACGGTGCGCGTGGCGTATTGTTCTGCCAGTTCAGGGTTGTGCGTCACCATGATTACCAGTCGATCGCCGGCGATTTCGGTGAGCAAATCCATGATTTGGACGCTCGTTTTCGAGTCAAGGGCGCCTGTGGGCTCGTCGGCAAGAATGATTTCCGGCTCGTTGACCAGGGCACGCGCGATGGCGACGCGTTGCATTTGGCCGCCAGAAAGCTGGCTTGGCTTCTTGTTGATGTGTTCGGCGAGCCCCACGCGTTCGAGGGCAGCGCATGCTCGTTCGCGGCGTTCGGCTCGCGAGACGCCCGAAAGGGTAAGGGCCAGTTCCACGTTTTCCAAGATGGCTTGGTGGGGAATGAGGTTGTATGCCTGGAAGACGAAGCCGATGCGGTTGTTACGATAGGTATCCCAATCGCGATCGCGATATTGCTTGGTGGAGATGCCGTCGATGAGCAAATCGCCCGAATCGTAATGGTCGAGGCCACCGACGATGTTGAGCATCGTCGTTTTGCCTGAACCTGACGGTCCCAGAATGGCGACGAATTCGTTGTCGCGGAATGCAAGCGACACATGGTCGAGCGCGACCTGCGTGAAGTCGGCTGTTGTGTACGACTTGCAAACGTCTTTGAGTTGCAGCATGCAATGCCTTTCAAGTTGTTTAAGAATCTAAACAATTATGCGCCCGCGACGGGAGGAACGCTCCTTTCGTTTCCAAAGCGCAAACCAGGAATGTCCATTTGCCCTAGATTATTAATAAGAAATAAAATACTATAACTTATACGATATTATTAAGTAGAGAGGATTGAAATGCCACTCATTGCTTCGTTCTATGGGATAACTATTCGCATGTATTTCCAACAAAGCGAGCACAATCCTCCTCACGTGCATGCGTATTATGGCGAGTATGTTCTTGCGATTTCTATTGTCGGCGGAGTTGTTTTGGACGGTTGGCTACCTCAAAGAGCTTTAACTCTTGTGCGTGATTGGATAGGCGATAATGAAGCGGAGCTTTTGGACATGTGGCGTACGCAAGAGTTCAAGAGATTGCCGCCGCTCGAATAACGGTTGGAGGTATGTGATGTTCAAGAAAGTGCTATCGGTCTTCCCTCTTGACAATTACGAGTTGCTTGTTTGGTTTGAGGGCGGCGAATCGAAGGTATACGACGTGGAACCTCTTTTTGATAAGTGGGAATCGTTCGCGGTGCTTTCGGACAGAGCTCTGTTTGAAAGCGTCAAGGTTGACGCAGGTGGCTATGGCATCTCATGGAATGACGGCATCGATTTAGCGTGCAATGAGCTGTATTCAAATGGGAAATTGCTCAATTTGGTGTCAAAGGAAAAAACGAAGGTAATGTATTCGATGGTTTCAGCCAGGAAAGAAAACGGGATGTCTCAGAAAGCCTTATCTGAAGCGAGCGGAGTTCAGCAACCCGTGATTGCGAGAGCTGAATCAGGGGTGACGTCTCCCCAAATCGACACCGTCTTGAAGATTTTGATGCCCCTTGGGAAAACGCTCGCGGTCGTCGACTACGTCTCGCCCGATGATATGACGGCTTGTCTTTAACTTCGATTTTCCCTGAATGGACTGTAATTTTCGGCTGCGTTGGTAAGGGCTGAGTCTCATTCTGCGCAAGACATGCTAGAATAACGAAGTTTCCAAACGCCTCCGTAGCTCAGGGGATAGAGCACCGCTCTCCTAAAGCGGGTGTCGACGGTTCGAATCCGCCCGGGGGCACCATTAAAAAACCGCAGGTCAGGTGATATTTTTCACCTGACCTTTTTTATTGCTGACGAATTTGGAAACATAGAAGTGTGTGAAATGTTGGAAACCTCATCCATGTTGATGGGCGTTGTTCCATGGTGAGGTCACTTTTCCGGGTGAACTATCCCGTATTCTCCCCATAGATCATTCATTTCCGGCTCTTCGGTGGTGACGGTGGGGGTGGGCTACAGGTTACGCGACGCTGACAACCTCGTGGCGATGCTCATGCTCGGGTGCGGTGGCTGCCAACCGCAGCTCCCGACCGCCCTCTATTTCATGCGGAAAATGATGGGAACAGGAAAAAGATCCCTTCGGATAAAATGTCATTTTTATATCGAATACGGAAATAATCCAAGCGAATTAATGGGATAATACGCCGCAAATTAAAGAGAATAGAGGAGCAAGGGTGGTCTTTAACCCCCCCCCCAATTCCTCGCCAAAAGGGGAAAGGATCATCGAATGAAGAAAAAGATGATCGGGGGTGCGCTTGTTGCCCTTGTATGCTCCATGACATTGCTTGCCGGCATGCTGACGGGCTGCGGGGGTTCGGGTGCGGCAAAGTCCGACGGCGAGCATGAGGTGATAACTATCATGGCGCCTTTCCGCAACGCCAGCGCGTTCAAGGACATCGTTGCAAAGAAGTACCCAGAGATCAACCTCGAGATCATCCCTTACAGCGGCAAGAACTACACGGCGTACACCCAGGCGTCCCTTAAAGCGGGCGATATGTCGGATATCTACTTTACGACTGTGTATGAGCCGAGCTACGAGCACGTGGGCGACAAGCTCATCGACTTGTCGGGCTATGACTTTACCGACAAATACACCGAGGCCCGCCTCCAAGACGTGACGGATGATGGTGCCATCTACATGCTGCCTACCTGCTACACCTGCCTGGGCATCACCTATAACAAGACGCTGCTTAAAGAACACGGCTGGGAGCTCCCCACCAACTTCAAGGAGCTTGAGGAGCTTGCATCCAAGGCCAAGGAGGCAGGCGTAAACCTCTGCCTCACCCAGATCCAGTACCCGGGTTTTGGCTTCCAGTATTGGTGCAACATCCTCGACACGAGCTTTTTCAACACCCCCGACGGTCGCCAGTGGCGTGCCGACTACCTTGACGGCAAGGCCACGGTCGCGGAGTCCGAGGATCTGAAGACGGCCATGGAAGACCTCGACAAGTGGCGCGATCTGGGCATGCTCAACGATGGGGGCGACCCTGTCAGCGATGACGCCACGAGGAAGGAATTTGCCAAGGGCAACACCCTTTTCATGCTCGGTAGCAACAACGACTTCTCTGACGACGATACTACGGACGAGATCGGCTTGATGCCCTATCTGTCCGAGGATGGCAGAGACAACGCCTATATTCTGCAAACCACGAGCTATGTGGGCCTGAACAAACATCTGCAGGATTCCGGCAACGAGCAAAAGCTCGAGGATGCCCTGCATGTGATGGAGGTCTTCTCCACGGTGGAGGGCATGCAGGCCTTCAACTCCTCGTACAGCGACACCACGCTGCTGCCGCTCAAGGACTACATGCCTAAGGCCGACGGCTATTACGCGGAGATCTTGGACCAGCTCAACGAGGGCCTCACCGCTCCGTTCATCTACTCTGGCTGGGAGGGTGTCATCGTTCCTATCGGAAACGCAGGCCTCGACTACATCAAGGGCAAGGCCAACTTGGCCGACTTCGAGAAGGCAATCGATGACAGCCAGTCACTTCTGGTGAACAACAAGTCTCAGGTGTTCACCACGGTTACCGAGAAGCTGGACACGGACACCTGTGCCGAGCTGATCGGAATCTGCTTTGCCAAGGCGACGGATGGCGACCTGGCGCTCATCTCCACCAACAAGTACTACCCCTACCCCGGCAACCGCGACGAGCTCAACGTCGACGGCGTAAGTGGCGCGCTCTTTGCCGGCGACGTTACGGACATGGAGATCTCCTCCGTCGTCCCCACGGGTTGGACCGACAACATCAAGACCGCCACGCTCACGGGCAAGCGCGTCAAGGAGCTGATGGGCTCCGGTTACGACCGCGCGGGCGACGGCAATGTCTACCCTTACGTGCTCGCCGCTCCGGATGGCTTTAAGATCGACGACGACGCTACCTACAAGGTCGCCGTTGCGGGTGTGACCGACGAGGTGGCCCAGGAGGGCAATCTCCAGGACAGCGGCGTGCTGGGTCTGGATGCCATGAAGGAGTATTTGAGCAAGTTCAAGACCCTGTCTCCCGCGGATGTAGTTTGGAACGATTAGTGCCGAATCATAGCGATAAAGAAAGAGGTCCGCGTCTGCTCGTCCTCGAGCGTGCGGATGCGGACTTCTCCGCAAAGCAAGCCAAGACGGTGTTCCTGGTGTTTCTCGCCATCGTCATTGCGGGCGCCTTGCTGTTCTTGTGTGCGTACGGCCGCTATAACGACCGCGTGCTCTACGAAGAGCGCCTAAGCCAGATGGGCGAGGTAACCACGGAGCTCTTTGCCGGCCTCGACGATGTCATCGACAGCAAATGGCGCGCCGTTGACACGCAGGTCAACTATCTGTGCGATGAGAGTCCGCAGGACGAAGAAGCGCTCGTGTCCCTCATGGAGAGGCAACACCGTTTGGCCAATCTCGGAGACGAGGGCACCGACCTTGTCGTGGTCGACGACAAGGGGCGCTACTACACCCAGACGGGGCCCAAGGGGTCCATGCAGGGGATGGACCATCTGCTGGGCAATCCCGAGCGCATCAACTACGTGACCAACACCATGACGACCAACAAGACCTTGATGGTGTTTCTTCAGCGCCTTGAGCAGCCTGTTCATCTGTCGCTTGGCGACGGTCAAGATACCGAGCTCGTTTACTCCGGCCTTCTGTGCAACATGGAGGAGCTCGAGCCCTATTTCTCGTGCGAGGCATATGACGGGGCGAATAACGTCGTCGTTGTCGACGAGGACGGCTCTAAGCTCTTTAGCAGCAGCGACAGCCTGATCAGGGGGCACAACGCTTTCAGCGTTTTGAAGCAGATGCAGTACCTGCACGGCAGCTCCTTTGACAAGGCCGCCGCAGAGCTTGAGGCAAACGGCGTCGCTTATTCGAACGCCGTTCTTGACGGCGAGGAGTACTACTACGCCCTGAGCCGCATGGACAGCGCCGATTGGACGCTCGTCTTCCTGGTGCCGGCTCGCTACGTCGCGACGAATACCGTTGAGCTCGTCAACACGACGGTCAAACTCGTCATGGGCTTTGCGATCGCGCTCGTGACAGCATGTGCTGTGGTGATCTACGCCGTCCTGCGCTCCAAGCAGCGCCAGGTGATCGAGATCGAGCACAAGAACGCAGAGGACCTCAAACGCGTCAACGCTGAGCTCGACAACAAGAACGAGGAGCTCGAGTTCGCGGTGCGCGATGCCCAGGTGGCACGTTCCCAGGCAGAGGCCTCCAACCATGCCAAGAGCGATTTTCTCGCCAACATGTCTCACGACATCCGCACGCCGATGAACGCTATCGTTGGCATCACGGGACTCATGGAGCACGGGACGAACAGTCCAGAGCAGCTTGCGGACTACATTCAGAAAATCAAGCTCTCGAGCAACCATATGCTCAGCCTTATCAACGACATCCTCGACATGAGCAAGATTGAGTCCGACAAGGTTGACTTGCAGCTCGTGCCGGTGAGTTTGGCGGAGCAGATCAACCAAGTTGACAACATCATCCGCGCCCAAGCCGTCGAGCACTATCACGAATTCCATATCTTCGTCAATGACCTGCGCCACGAGTACCTTATCGCTGATGGCGTCAGGCTGCGGCAAGCCATACTCAACCTGCTCTCTAACGCGGTCAAGTACACACCGGATGGCGGCCGGATCGAGTTCAGTATCACGGAGCTTGACAGCGGCGATGCCGACCATGCGCGCTTGCTTTTCGAGGTGATCGACACAGGCATCGGCATGGATGAGGAGTACCTCAAATGCATCTTCGACCCATTCTCTCGCGCGGAGTCCTCAGGTACGAACAAGGTTCAGGGTACGGGTCTGGGCATGGCCATCACGAAGAACATTGTCGAGCTCATGGGCGGTAGCATTGAGGTCGAGAGCGCGCTGGGCAAAGGCTCGAAGTTCACGGTCATCCTCGATTTGGCCATCGACAAGGATGCGAGCTACGACATCGGCGTGGAGCGGATGCTGCTTGTGTGCGGCGAGCAGCGCCTCGAGCGTAACATCAGCATGCGCTGCGAGGAAGCCGGCATCGTCCTCGACGTTGCAAAGAGCGTTGAGGACGCATGTGCGGGTGCGGCCGTACGCAACGCAGACGTCATTCTTCTTGCAGGTTGTGTCGACGACCCTGCGCTCGAGGCGAGCATCGCGGCGCTGCGAGAGGCGGCAGGGGAGGACGGGCCACTCGTCTTCTGCATCGACCATGCGCTGCGCGGGCAGGTCATCCAGCGCGTCGTGGCTGCAGGAGCCGATGGCTTCGTCTCGCGCCCGTTCTTCTTGGGGGAACTCGAAGGCGTCGTGCGTCGCGTCCACGGCAGCACGACGGCGCCGACATCTGACGCCTCTGTGCTCAACGGCATGCGCTTCTTATGCGCGGAGGATAACCAGCTCAATGCCGAGATCCTCTGCGCGCTGCTCGAGATGAATGGTGCGAGCTGCGAGGTCTGCCCCGACGGTGCGGCGATTGTCGAGCGCTTTGCCAGCGTCAAGCCCGGCGAGTTCGATGCCATCCTCATGGATATCCAGATGCCGAGGATGAACGGCTTGGAGGCGACGCGTGCCATTCGCATGGGTGCTAACCCGCTTGGCTCTGTTATTCCCATCATCGCTATGACAGCGAACGCGTATTCTGAAGACGTGCGCAGCAGCCTTGAGGCGGGCATGACCGCGCACACTTCCAAGCCCATCGATATCGGCCTGCTCGAGAAGACGATGGAGCGGATCATTGCCCCCCCCCTCTCGATGCGGCGGCGATAACTGACGAGCAAGCGCCGGTAACGTGCTGAAATCGGTGGCGCCAAACCATCGCCCACGCCGTGCGGGTGGATGCTGCAAACTTCGCAGGCATTTTTTACACATTTCTAGGACTATT
>CAKUIK010000008.1 GCA_934661005.1 uncultured Slackia sp. | reverse complement strand
ACGCGTACGGTTCAGGTCCGTATGGGGGCAACCCCATGAAGGTTCAAGTCCTTTCACCCGCACCACTTAAAACTTGAGGCCAGGAGTTCGCTCCTGGCCTTTTTCTATTTCAGGGAATGCCAAGCTACGGCTTTGAGGGGCTTATAGGACAAACCGATTGGCCTTTCCGCCCAAAACGCACGAAGGCCCCGCGCTCATCTCGAACGCGGGGCCTTCGAAAGCAACCAGAACCAGAATTAGTCTTCGCTGATCTCGGTGATGCAGCCCATGGGGCATTCCTCGACGCAGTCGCCGCAGGCGATGCATGCATCTTCGTTCTCGACGACGACAACGCCGCCGGCAATCTCCAAAACGTCCTGCGGGCAGGCGTCAACGCAAATGCCGCAGCCAATGCACTCTTCGGTTTCAAGCACAGGATGAGCCATTGTGCGCTCCTCTCACTTGTGTACTCAGCTTCAACGCTGAAAATCGACACTGACAAAAACTCAAGCCGGCACCCCGCCGGCTCAAATCACTGACCGCAAAATACCATTACTTGCGGCGTTTGCAAGAAGAAATTCGGAAATGACGCTGAACGGTTCCAACCTTTCTGCAACGCGTTGGCAAAACCCCATG
This sequence comes from uncultured Slackia sp., assembly GCA_934661005.1. Lineage (GTDB taxonomy): Bacteria > Actinomycetota > Coriobacteriia > Coriobacteriales > Eggerthellaceae > Slackia. The sequence goes on along the minus strand of CAKUIK010000008.1, from coordinate 61,853 downwards.
TCACGCGTCCAGAAGATAGCCTCGTGCAACAAATTGCATTTTCGAATCGCTCGTTTTTTCCATAGAAAACCCTATGAATTATTTGCGGTAATCAGGTTTCTGTGGGATACTAACCACCGTGCAACCAGCAACCGCACACAATTTCATAAGTTTCGCTTACACACACCTCAATCACCGCACGAGCGAAAGGACCTATGGCGCATGGCCACCAAGCTGTCTAGAACTTCATCCCCTGTCGAAGCAACGCTTTCCTTCATGTCCGACAAATGGAAAGTCCTCATTCTTCGTGACCTTCTTACCGGCACGAAACGCTTTGGCGAGCTGAAGAAATCCATCGGCAGCATCTCCCAAAAAGTGCTCACCTCGAATTTGCGCGCCATGGAAGAAGACGGCCTGCTCAAGCGCGAAGTGTTCGCCGAAGTGCCGCCGCGCGTCGAATACACACTCACCGATCGCGGTCGCAGTCTCGAGCCGGTCATCGACGCCATGCGCGTGTGGGGCGAAGCGCACATGGCCGAGCTCATTATCGAAGAAGAAGCCACCTACAAGCAGAACTAGGCCCTGGCTTGCTTATTTAGGCTTGCTTGCGTATTTAAGCATTGGCGCGCTTATTTTGCGTGAATGTGCCTGCTTGGCGTCAGCATGCTTATTTAACGTCAGCGCGCTCATCTAGACTTCGGCGCGTTTCAGCGTTTTGATGAGCGCCCAGTCGCGCTGCTTGAGCTTGCTGTCGGACAAGTCGGCCTGGAACGACTCGAACGCGACCAACGGCCGACCCAACAGGCGCACCGCCGCATTGAGCGGAAGCTTCGCGTGGTACCCATCAGAGAGCATGGCGGTCGCAATTTCATCAGCCACGATAATGGCCGCCGGATCGAGCGCCTCTATCACGAACGTCGCGCGCGCGGGGTCGCCGATAAGCGACGCGTCCACCACTACGGGGTCTGGCATGCCGATGCCCGCGCAGGCCGCGCAAAGCGCAGAAAACACCTGTTCAGGCAATTCGCCGAAACCGACGATACACGCATCGGCATCGACATCGCCCGCGATAGCCGCATCGTATTCCGCAAGCTGCTCGAGCTTTGCGTCGAGATACATGTTACTTTTCGCAGGTTTTTTCACACCTATCCCCTTTTCTCGCTTTCAATGCACCTGTCGCAGGACCATAATAGCCCCAAACCCGAAGGGCCAAACAACGAAATCGGCCTTGAGGCAAATCCGACGGAGCAGGTTGGCTTCAGGGACAAAACGTCTTCGTGCAAGCGTTTCCAATCGCACGCGACGAAACGGCGGCCCCGAAAGAGCACGCCCGTCGAAAAACCGTACGGATGAGCGCCCATCGCGCCCATCGCCATTTTTTGCGTCAGCCCCAACGACCGCCGGCCAATGCGGCCGAGGCGTTGCCCGCGTGGCGCAGCGAGAGGAGCCACCATGTGCACCAACGGCATTAACACCGGCCAGTTCGAGCAAATGATCGAGCAGATCGACGACCACATCAAGCTGGAGCGCCGCTGGGCCCACAACCTGGCCCACCAGGCAGAAGACGCAGGCTTCGAAACCGCCGGCGAAAAGCTGCACGCCGCCATGAGCGCGCTTGACGACATTCGCGCGCTGCTCGACGACGCCAAAGAGGCTCTGGAAGACGACGCCGAAAAAGCCAGCGGCGTAACCGTCAAACTGGTGTAAATCATGGCCCAAGACCTGATGAGGTTCTCGGTTGCAATGCCCGAGAACCTCCTGGTTCGCTTCGACGCCCTGGTCGCGCGACGCGGCCTCGCGAAAAATCGCAGCGAGGTCATTCGCGATTTGGTGCGCGACGCGCTCATTGAGGAAGAATGCTCCATGCCCGGCGAAGAGGTCATGGGCACGCTCACCATCGTGTTCAACCATCACACGGGCGATGTGCGCGACAAACTCGACGGCATCCAGCACGAGTTCTTCGAGCAAATCATCTCGAGCATGCATGTGCACCTCGATGCCGAAACCTGCATGGAAGTCATCATCCTGCGCGGCGAAAGCGGCCTGATCCAAACCATTTCAAATATCATCCTGGGCACGAAGGGCGTGACGCACGGGCATCTCACCATGACCTCGACGGGACACGGCTTCTACGACAACCACCCCACGCCGGGCACCGATGCTGTAAACGCCGCGATCGCCTACGCGCACGACCACGCACATGACCACGGCCATGGCCATAGCCACACGCACTAACTCCAAGGAGCATTCATGAGGGAAGCCCTCGACATAGAGGTTCACGGCGTCGTGCAAGGCGTGGGCTTTCGCCCGTTCGTCTTCAACGCCGCGAAACGCCATAACATTTGCGGTTGGGTGCTCAATGCCACCGCGGGCGTCTTCGTGCACGCAGAAGGCGAGCCCGAAGACATCGATGCGCTGGTTATGGAAATCAATAGCAACGCACCGGCGGCCTCGCGCGTCGACGAAATCAATATGGAGGAAGTCCCACTTGAAGGGTTCTCCGATTTCGAGATTCGCTATTCCGACGAAGCCGAGGCCGATGCGACCACGCTCGTGTCGCCCGATTTGGCGACATGTGACGAATGCGTGGCCGAACTGTTCGACCCGCACAACCGTCGCTTCCACTACCCGTTCATCAACTGCACGAACTGCGGGCCCCGCTTCACCATTATCGACAGCCTCCCTTATGATCGCGCGAAAACTTCCATGGCGGGCTTTCCCATGTGCGAAGCATGCGACGCCGAATATCGCAACCCGGCGGACAGGCGTTTCCACGCACAGCCCGACGCATGCTTCGAATGCGGGCCTCATATCTCCTGGTGGGAAAAGAGTTTTGCAGAAAACCCCACAACGGGCGAAACTTTTGACGGCGCCAAGGCCGACGAAGACGGAACCCTCTGGGGCGACACTCTGCAAGCCAGCGATGCGATTTTCGCGCGCGCGGCCGAGCTTTTGCACGAAGGCGCTATCGTTGCCGTAAAGGGCCTCGGCGGCTTCCATTTGGCATGCGATGCGCGCAACCCCGAAGCACTCGCAGAACTGCGCCGCCAAAAGCGCCGCGAAGGCAAGGCATTCGCGGTTATGTACCGCACGCTCGACGACGTGCGCGAAACCTGCCAGGTCAACGACGCCGAACGCCGTCTGCTCACGGGCACGCAGCGACCCATCGTGCTGCTGAAGAAGCGCACCGATGCGAAATTCGCCGCCGGTCTCGCCGACCATCTTCCCGAGCTGGGGGTTATGTTGCCGTATACGCCGGTGCAGCACCTACTGCTCGCCGCATTCGGCGGGCCGCTCGTCATGACGTCGGGAAACTTGCACGATGAACCCATCTGCATGACCGACGCCGAGGCGCGCACACAGCTCGCCGGCATCGCCGATGCGTTCCTGGGCAACAATCGCCCCATTCGCTGTCGCTTCGACGATTCAGTTGTTCGCGTGATTTCAGCGGGCAGCGCGGGCGATGCCGTTCAAATGGTGCGCCGCGCACGAGGCTTCGCGCCCATGCCGATTTCGCTTGCGAAGAAGACCGACCAGGGCGAGGCCGGCGTCAAACGCGTGCTGTTCGCCGCCGGCCCCGAACAAAAGAATACATTCTGCCTGCTGCGCGGCGATGAGGCGTTCGTGAGCCAGCATATTGGCGACATGGAAAACGCCGAAACCTTCGACGCATGGCTTTCGGCGAAAGAGCATTTCGAGAGCCTGTTCCAGGCCACGCCCGAAGGCCTTGCGGCCGACATGCATCCCGAATATCTCTCGTCGAAATGGGCGGAAGAAGCCCATCGCCGCGCAAGCGCCGCGGGCGAAGAGCTGCCGATTGAGAAAATCCAGCACCATCATGCCCATATCGTAAGCGCCATGGCAGAATGCGGCCTCGACGAGGCCACCATTGGCGTGGCCTTCGACGGTACGGGCTACGGGTTCGACGGCCGCATTTGGGGCGGCGAGGTGTTGCTCGCGAACAAAACCGACTTCGAGAGATTCGCGAACTTCGCCTATCTCCCCATGCCAGGCGGCGCGGCGGCAGTGAAAAACCCGCTGCGCATGGCCTATGGGGCGTTGCACGAATTCGACCTGCTCGACCATCCCGCAGCAGCCCCCGCGATTGAAGCGCTGGGCGACGCCGCGCAACTGTGCGGCCAAATGATCGAGCGCGACCTGAATTGCCCGCGCACTTCGAGCGTTGGCCGACTGTTCGACGCGGCGAGCGCGCTTTTAGGCGCGTGCGAGCATCCCGCTTACGAAGGCGAAGCCGCCGTACTCCTGGAAGCAGCAATAAGCGACGCGTCGCTGGGACGAAATCGAGTCATCGACCCCGCCGCGACGGGCGATGCCTACCATATGGGCATTTCCAAAAACTGCGCCAACCCCGACAGCACCGCGCACGACACGAGCGTCATTCTGCTCGATGCCGAACCCGTGTTCGCGAGCATGCTCGACGACATGGACGCAGGCGTGGCGACTTCTGTCATCGCGCGCAAATTCCACGACGCCATGGTCGAAGCAGTCGCACAGACATGCCTGGTCGCGAACGCGGCTTACGGCATTTCCACTGTGGCGCTCTCGGGCGGCGTGTTCATGAACCGCTACATGCTCGAACACACGCTTGCCACGCTCGAAGCCGCCGGCTTCACCGTCGCGCTCAATAAAGAGCTGCCGTGCAATGACGGCGGCGTTTCATTCGGACAAGCCGTTATCGCCGCAGCACGTCAATCTGCGGCAGATGCGCATAAATAGAGAGAGGAACCCAGTATGTGCCTTGCGATTCCCGCAAAAATCACCGAGCTCGATGAGGGCAATATGGCCACCGTCGATATTTTGGGCGTCACGCGCTCGATTTCCGTCGACCTTACTCCGCAGGCTGCCGTGGGCGACTACGTGCTGGTGCATGCGGGATTCGCGATTGAGGTGGTAAGCGAGCAAGCCGCGAACGAAACGCTCGATCTTATTCGCCAATTCCCCGAATTCGCCGATGACGTGCAGCCCGCGCCCGCGGTATAGGTGACGCCATGGTTGACCAAAACAGCTTCAAAGACCCCGTGCTCGCACGCGGGCTCATCGAAAGCATCCAAGCGCTCGCGCCCGAGCACGCCACGCTCATGGAAGTGTGCGGAACACACACCGTCGCCATTGCCCGAAACGGCATTCGTTCGCTCATGCCCGAAGGCTGCCGCCTTGCGAGCGGCCCAGGCTGCCCCGTGTGCGTGACGAGCAACCATGACATCGACACGGTTATCGCGCTCTCGCGCGTGCCGAACGTGATTATCACCACATTCGGCGACATGACGCGCGTGCCCGGCTCCACAAGCTCGCTTCTGAAAGAGCAAGCCGCGGGACGCGACATTCGCATTGTGTATTCGCCCCTCGACGCATTAACCGTTGCCAAGGAAAACCCCACCCGCCCCGTCGTGTTCGTGGGCGTCGGGTTCGAAACCACCACGCCGCTCGTTGCCATGGCCATTAAACGCGCCAAGGCGATGGGGCTTGCCAACTTCAGCGTCTATGCGGCGCACAAGAACATGCCTGGAGCGCTCGACGTGCTCATGGGAGACCCCGACCTGAAAGTGAGCGCGCTCATTTTGCCGGGACACGTGAGCACCATCATCGGCATGAAGCCCTACCAGTTTTTGGCCGAGAAATATCACATTCCCGGCGTTATCACCGGATTCGAGCCGCTCGACGTACTCGAGGGCATCGCCATGATCATGCGCCAACTGCATGAAGGACGCGCGGAAATCGAGAACGCGTATGCGCGCGGCGTCATGCCCGAAGGCAACCCCGTGGCGCTCGCCGCGATTGACGAGGTCTTCGACACCTGCACCGCGACATGGCGCGGACTTGGACCCATCGAAGGAAGCGGCTATCGAATTCGCGACGAATTCGCCGATTTCGATGCGCTGCGCGTGCACGAAGTCGAGGTCGAGCCCACGGTTGAACCGAAGGGATGCCGTTGCGGCGATGTTCTGCGCGGCATCATGGCACCGAGCGAATGTCCGCTGTTCCGCAAGGTTTGCACGCCGGAAAATCCCGTAGGCCCCTGCATGGTGAGCTCCGAGGGCTCCTGCGCCGCGTATTTCAGGTACTACTAGCCACCAAGATGGCTGGCGGTGGCTCGCGGAGGGGTCGCTTCGACATGCTCGGTTTCTCAATTTCTTCCGAAACGGGAAACCGGAGCGAGGCGCATAGGCCGCGAAGCGGCCGGTAGCCGAGCGGGCATGTCGTAGCGACCCCTCCGCGAGCCACCGCCGAAGTCGTCTAGCGAACGAGAAAAACCCGACGCTTTCCTCGTTCGCTAGACGATGGGAACACTCGTTTCGTTTGTCGCCCCCCCCTTGGCGGAGCAAACGAAACATCGGGCGTTTCCGCCGCTTGAAGATTCCCTCCAATGCGTCAAGCTATAGAGCTGACGAATTTGAGCGAATCTCACTATTACGGGATGGACCCATACCCACCTACCCGATGAAGGGAGTTTTTCATAATGGCTGACGAAACTGTTCTTTTGGGCCATGGTTCCGGCGGAACCATGATGAAACGCATCATCGACGACGTGTTCGCCGCGACCTATGGCTCGGAAGAGCTTGCCCAAGGCAATGATGCCGCGCTTTTGCCGGCTCCCGAACCGGGCGAACGCTTGGCGTTTTCCACTGACACGTTCGTGGTTACGCCGCATTTCTTCCCTGGCGGCAACATTGGCCGCCTGGCCGTATGCGGCACGGTGAACGATGTCGCCACGAGCGGCGCCAAGGTGAAATACCTCTCAGTCGCCATGGTGCTCGAAGAGGGCTTCCCCATGGATGACCTGCGTCGCATTTGCGAAACCATTCGCGAAGTGGCGGCCGAAGCCGGCGTTCATGTGGTAACGGGCGACACGAAAGTCGTGAATCGCGGACATGGCGACGGCATTTACATCAACACGGCAGGCGTGGGCCTGGTGCCGGCCGGCGTGGAGCTTTCTGGCGCGAACTGCAAACCCGGCGACGCCATTCTGCTTTCCGGCACGCTGGGCGACCACGGCATTTGCATCATGAGCCAACGCGAAAGCCTCTCGTTCAACGCCCCCATCGAAAGCGATGCCGCCCCCTTGAACGGCCTTATCGCCGACGTGCTCGCCGCAGCTCCCGATACGCGCTGCTTCCGCGACCCCACCCGCGGCGGCTTGGCCTCGACGCTCAACGAGCTGGGCGCACAAAGCGGCGTCGACATGGTAGTCTCGGAAGACGACGTGCCCGTGAAAGACGTGGTGCGCGGCGCTTGCGACATGCTCGGCTACGACGTGTTTCAGGTCGCTAACGAGGGCAAGATGGTCTGCATCGTGCCCGCCGAGCAAGCCGAAGCGGCGCTCGCGGCCATGAAGGCCAACAAATACGGCGCCGACGCCGCCATCATCGGCCGCGTCGAGGAGGCCAACGAAACCCGCGGACCGAAGGTTTTCCTGGAAACGGGATTCGGCACCCGCCGCATTCTCGACATGCTCGTGGGCGAGCAGCTTCCGCGCATCTGCTAATCGCCGCGCAATGGGACAGGGACGCTTCCCTGTCCCATTCTCTTTTTACGAGCGCGTTCGCCCCTCCATCACGCGACCTCCATAATGAGCAGCAGGAAATTTCCAGTTGAGGCCCGATTTCGATACAATAGAGCAACAACGAAGGTATGACTCAGGCGCGCGTTTTCAGCGCGCCTGCTTCGTGAAGGGGAATCTTCGGCCATCCGGGCCACCGACTCCCCTTGCATTCGCACTATTGATTGCGAGAAAGAGGACCTATGCTTATCAGCGATACCGAGAAGCTTTATCCCTCGGCAAAAACCCTGGTTCGCGACAAAGTCGCCAGCCGCCTTCACGCCAAGGACGAAAGCCTCTACGATTTCGACGAAGCTGCCGCCGAGTGCGCAAAGAATTTCACGGGCTGGGCAACACTCGCGAGCCAGCCGCCCTATCCCTATAAAAAGATCCAGGCCTTCGCAGAAGGCATCATCGCCGAGGGCTTCAAGACCGTCTTGCTTATTGGCCAAGGCGGATCCACCCAGGCACCCATGACCATTACCAAGTACAACAAAGTCGACCGCAACGCGCTCGACTTCAAAGTGCTCGATTCCGTATCGCCCGTACGAGTGCGCTCGATTCTCGCCGGGCTCGATTTAGAACGCACGCTCGTGCTCGTTTCCAGCAAATCGGGCGGCACCATCGAGATGCGCAGCGTTCTCGATGCTGTGCTCGACCACTTCGAGATGTATCTGAAAACTGAGAAAATTCCTTCGCACTTGGTCGCCATCACCGATCCTGGCAGCGATTTGGAAAAGCGAGCCCACGACGAGGGCTGGCGCGCATGTTTCTCTGGCGAGCCCACCGTTGGCGGCCGTTTCAGCGCGCTTTCGATGTTCGGCCTGGTGCCTGCCGCGCTCGTCGGCATCGATTTGGGCGGCTTTTTGGGCCATGCCAAAGACGCCGAACGCGTGTGCAGCGAAGATTCCATCGACAACCCCGCCATCACGCTGGCCAGCTTCTTGTACGACAACTACCTGAACGGCCGCGACAAATTCAGCTTCCTCACGCCGAAGCGCGGTCGCGTGCTCGGCCTTTGGATTGAGCAGCTCGTCGCAGAAAGCCTCGGCAAGCAAGGCGTGGGCATTCTGCCGAACATCGAGCTCGATGCGCTGCTTCTGACCGAAGACCCGAAAGACCGCAGCGTCATTACCTACCAAACCAAAACCGACCTGTGGGACGAGCGCAAAAATTTCGACATGAGCCTGGCCTATCTCGACCCGGCCATTCCGCGCCTTTCGTTCCGCATCGACAGCGTGCTCGATTTGGCCGAGCATTTCGTGATGTGGGAGTACGCCACGGCTATGTGCGGCTACCTCATGAAACGCTGCCCGTTCGACCAGCCCGACGTCGCCTCCACCAAGGCCGCTGCGCTGAAATTCCTCGCGGAAGGTTGCCCGAAGCCCGACTTCACCGAGAATTTCATCGGCAATGTGAACATGGGCGAGGCCGAAGTCACCATCGCGCCCTGCATCAAAGCCGATACGCTTATGGGCGCGTTGCACAACCTCTTCGCGTCGATTAAGCCAGGCGACTACTTCGCGCTCGACGCCTTCCTGCCGTTTGACGGCGAGGGCCGCCGCGAAGCGCTCGAGGTCATTCGCCACGGCGTGGCCGACAAGCTCGGCGTTGTAAGCTGCCTTGAGATTGGCCCGCGCTACCTGCATTCCACCGGCCAGCTGCAAAAGGGCGGCACCAATAACGGCGTGTTCCTCATGGTTTCGGCCGACGAGTTGAAAGACATTCCGCTGCGCCATGTTGAGCCCGAGAGCCTGGGCATGCTCGCTCGCACGCAAGCCGCCGCCGACCTTTCAATCCTCATCGAGCGCGGTCGACGCTGCATGCACCTACATCTGCCCGACAATTCCGGCGTGACCATTCGCGCCCTCGGCGATGCCATTATGAAAGTCCTCGACGAAATCGAACGCGAGCGCGCCGCCGAATAGGCGACACCCCTCAAAAAGCAACGTGCCGGCAGCCCAAACGAGCTGCCGGCACTTCTTTTTTAAAGGGGAATTCGAGGACCCATTACGCTTCGGGGAAGAACACCTCACGCACCTCCGCCTCAGCGGCCGCATCGGCGGCGCTCGCGCGGCGATTGCCGACCCACGAGCCAATCACCATGCACAGAAGCGAAACCGTGATACCGATCACAATCTGATGAAGGCCGAACAGCTTGAAGCCAAGCGCCATGCACACGCAATAGACAGCCGTCCCGCCCACCATAGAGGCAAGCGCGCCCAGTTTGTTCGCTCGCTTGAAGAACAACGCACCCACAAGCACCCAGCAAAACGCCGTTTCAAGGCCGCCGAATGCGAACATGTTGATCTTCCAAATAACGCTCGGCGGAACCACGGCAAGCACGAACACGATAACGCCCACGCCCAGGGTGATAATTTGGCTCGAACGCGCCACGATCGCATCGCTTACCTGCCGGCCCTCGTCGTCAGCGTAATGCAGCCACAAATCTTTGATAATCGCCGAAGACGACGCGATGAGCAGTGAAGACACGGTCGAAATCGATGCCGCAACGGGGCCGACGATCGCCACGCCGGCAAGCCACGGCGGCAAGGTTTCCACGATGGTGCGCGGGATAATATTGTCGACGCTGCCGCCGTACGAGGCCAAATCGCCCGTCAGAACGCCCGCAGAAAGCACGCCGAGCGTCGTCACGCCAATCATCATGGCGCCGATGATAATCGTGCCGCCAATCATGGCGCCGCGCAAGCTTTTCGTGTCTTTGTAGCCCATGCAGCGCACCACCGACTGGGGCAGGGCAAACGTGAAAATACCCACAAGCAGCCACTGCGTGAAATACAGGGACACGGGCATGGTGCCGCCCGAAAGAGGCTCGAGCATTTGTGGATGGTTCGCGCGAATGGTTCCCATGATGTTTTCCCATCCGCCGCCGGCAATAAGAATGCCAGCCGCCAGCACAACGATGCCCACGAGCATCGCGATGCCGCACAGCGCATCGGTCACGGCAACGCCACGAAAGCCGCCCACCGTCGTGAAAATGATGACCGCGACACCGAAAATGGCCAACCCGACGAAATACGAATACCCCGTTACTGCCTCGAACAGCTTCGCGCCGCCCACGAACTGCGCAACCATCGTGGCCGCGAAGAACAGCACAATGATCAAAGCTGCCGCATTCGCCAACGCATTGCTGCGAAAGCGTGCTCGAATCACATCGATAACCGTAACCGCGCCAAGCTTGCGCGACACGAGCGCCATCTTCTTGCCCATGATGCCATAAAGCAAAAACAGCGTGGTCACCTGCACGGCGGCCATATATACCCAGCCAAAGCCCGTCTGCCACGCCTGGCCGGGCCCGCCCACGAACGAGCTCACCGAGCCATAGGTGGCAATGGTGGTCATAGCCAGCACGAAGCCGCCGAGCGTGCGGTTGCCAATGAAGTATTCCTTCACGAACCCGCCTTCGCCCGCGACACGTGAGCGACGACGCGCTACGATGGCGAGCACAAGCGCGAATACGAGGAAAATGAGCACGGGAAGCAAGCCCGCAATGCTAGTTGTTTGCATCGTGCTCCTCCTCGTCCAAATCGAAATCGGCAAACACGCAACGCCCCAGCACCACGGCCGCCACAATGGCGGCAATCCACGTGCCGATCGTTCCGCCAAACACCCAAATGGGCGTCGCGAACACTTCCACGTCAAAGGCGGAAAGGCCGAAACCGGCCACCACCCACACCGCAACGACAACCGCAAGCGCGACCACAGTCGCTTTCGCCTCGCGATTGGCTTGCGCCATTTTTTCGCGATAGGTCCACTGTTTCTTTTCCGGCTGCACGAACAGCTCCTCCCCTTCGGGCGCGCATGCGCCTCGAACGTTAACGCGCCTATTGTACGCGCCAACGACCTGCGCAAACGATTTTTCCCTACTCATCGGCATTATGCGGGGGTAAGCGGGGCATACCAGCCTAAAGAACAGGCTATACTTACCACCCAGGAGGAGCCCATGCATCTGAAGAAGACGAAGCGCGGCGAACGCGTCTACCTCTCGGTTGTGCAAAACTACCGAGAGGGCGGAAAAACAAAAACGAAAACGATTGAGTCAATTGGATACGTCGACCAGTTCACGAACCAATACACCGACCCCATAGCGCACTTCAAACGCTACGTGGCCGAGCTCAATGAGCGCGCGAAAAACGAGAACCCGCCCATCGCCTTCACGTTTCCGCGCGATGCGACTATCGACGAAACCCACGTGGCGCAGGCCCGTTGGGGAAGCGCAATAGCGCTCGCATACCTCGATGCGCTCGGCGTTCGACGCTTTTTCGAAAACCGCGCGGGGCACGTCGGTTTTCCCGCGCATGCGGGCCGCATCTTCGAGATGCTCGCATCTGAGCGCATGATTCACGTAGCCCCCAAACGCGAGACCTGGCAGCGCCGCGCATCGTTTCCGCGCGCGTGCGATTTCACGCTGGCCGACACATATGCCGCCTTCCAATGCTTCGCGCGCAACGAGCGGGGGCTCGTAGCGCACTTATCGAAAACCTACCAAGCCATTCGCGAGCCCTACCAGGTGAATTCGGTGCTGCTGGTTCTTGCGTCGTTCACCCTTGCCGACACGGGCGACGTCAATGCGACAAGCGCCCGGCTGGCAGGGGGAATCGACCGCGACGAAGGGCTGTCGATGGGCATTGGCATGGTGCTCGATCGCACGGGCATTCCCATGACCTATCACGTCACGAGCGCCTCGCCAAGCGCCGAGGAGGTATCGGCCCTCGTCGCAAGCGCCAAGAACAATTTCGGCGCCAAGCGCGTCATCGTCGTTGCCGGGCGCACGCCCCATGCGCGCGACATCGTGGAGGCCCTTGCCGAAAGCGGCGACGGATTCGTTTTTTTCCGCCCGCTTGAAACCGCCGGCTTCGACCTGCAAGCATGGGTCGCAGACGCCTCCGACTACATCACCACGCAATCGGGCAGCTACAAGGTCAAATCGCGCACCGACGAGATGGCTGGCATTCGCGTTAAAGACACCGTGCTCTGGGGCCGCGATTACGCCAAAATAGCCCGGAAAAACGGTCGCATCGAAGACGACCAGCGCGACCCAGCGCTTGACGGCTACATTTGCATATCATCGAGCGAAACGAAGCTCACGGCCGGCACGCTGTTCCATATCTACCGCGAGCTCTGGCGTCTCACCGAGCCGTTCCAGCTTTTGGAGTCAGATTTTTCGCCTTCGCCCTACCCTGTTGCCCACGCCATTCATATGCGCGCGCATTTCCTGGTGTGCTACGTTGCCTTCTTCGCCCTGCGTCTTTTGCGAAGCGACATGAATTGGAGCAGGAACGCCGCCCAGGTCGCCGACGCGCTTTTGCGCATGGAAGGAAGCCACCTGGCCGAGAATTGGTTCTTGTTCAGCTACCGAAGCCCCGTCACCGACGAAATCGAACAAGCCGCCGGAGTTGATGTGGCTCGCCGCCTTCGAACGGCCGCCGACATTAAGCGCGACATCGCGAAAGCTCGCAAGCATATCGAGCGGCAGGGAGAATAGCGCACGAAAAAGGCCCGCCGAAGCGGGCCTTTCGTAATGCGTGATTTTGCTGCCAGCCTACAGCCCCAGCGCCTTTTTCAACGAAGAGACGCGGCGGCGAGAAACGGGAATCTTCTCGTCGGAGGCGTTCAGCGACAAAAGCAACGTGCCGCCAGGAACGGGCTCCACCTCTTCGACATGCGAAAGGTTCACCAGATAGCCGCGATGCACGCGGAAGAAGCCATGGCCATCGAGACGCTTTTCGAGCTGAGCGAGCGACACGGTAGAGAAGTAGCGGTCGTTATCGGTTTGCAGGTACGCATAATCGTCGCGAGCCATAACGAAACGGATGCTGTCGATGGGGATAAGAATCTTCTTGCCGCCCTTTTCGACGGGAATGCGCTCCGACTGGCTGGCCTTCACATGCAGCGTGATATACTCGCTCGCACGATTCACGGCCTGCTGCAAGCGATCGGTCTCGACCGGCTTCACCAGGTAATCGACGGCGTTCACCTTGAAGCCCTCGAGCGCATGCTCGCTATAGGCGGTGACGAAAATGACCGCCGGCGGGTTTTTCAAACGCTGCAAAGCCTCGGCGAACTGAATGCCATTGACCTCGGGCATGCTCACGTCGAGGAACAACACGTCCACGGGGTAGCTCTGCATTTTCTCAATAGCCTCGCGCACGCTTGCGGCTTCGGCGAGCACTTCGACTCCACCGACTTCGCCCAGCAGGTAACGCAGCTCGGAACGAGCAGGAGCTTCGTCATCAACGATAATCGCGTTCAGCACAGCATCCCCCAATAACCGGAAAGATCGTATAAGGAAAGCGGGCTCAATCGCTTCATGCCAACGGCGCGAAACCGCCGGCGAACGATGCCCGCATACGCATAGTAGCCCAAATTCGCGACGTTTGAAAGCGTAGAAACCCTAGAATGGGACACCTTTGGCCCCACTTCACGCAAGCTATAGATATCGCAAATGAAAAATACCGCTCACCAGGAAATTCATACCTTTTGCCAGCCTAGAAAAACCAGTCGCCGACAGGGCACTCCTAGCGCTAGTCTTCCACCAAGCCATCTTTCATGAACATGGTCACGCGCGTGCCGTTGCCCGGAGTCGACTCGACTTCCATGCGCGACTCGGTGCCGAAATACCCACGCAGGCGCTCGTTGATGTTCTTCATCGCGATGCCCAAGCCCTTCGAAGCCTCGGGGCGCAAGAGCTTGCGGCGCTGTTCGGCATCCATGCCCACGCCGTTGTCAGAAACCGTGATATACAAATCGTCGCCTTCGCTGTAGGCAAGAATATGAATCTCGAGCTTGCCTTCCTGCGGCATGGCGTGGCGCACGGCGTTTTCCACAAGCGGCTGCACCATGAACGCGGGCACCATCACGCTTTCCAGACCCGGCTCGATATCGACGTCAATGGCAAGGCGGTCTTCGCCGAATCGCGCCACTTCGAACGTGAAATAGCGCATCGTTTGCTCGACCTCGCGCGACAGTTCAAGCAAATCGTCGGAATTCTCGAGCGTTCGGCGATAGAACACGGCGAATTCGCGCAGCAGCATGCGGGCGCGATCGGGATCGGTGCGCACAAGCGAAGCGATGGTGTTGATGGTATTGAACAGGAAGTGCGGGTTGATCTGGCTCTGAAGCGCCTTAAGCTCCATGGTGGTCGCGAGCTTCGTCTGCTGTTCCAGCTCCACGGCGGCAATCTGCGTCGAGAGCAACTGACCCAGGCCTTCCGCAAGCGCCACCTGCGTCTCGGTAATGTCGCGCGAGCGGCGATAGTAGAACTTCAGGGTGCCAATAATGGCATCGCCTCGCGTGAGGGGCACGATGATGCCCGCTCGCAGGCCCTTGATGCTGTCAGGAAAGCCGATTTCTTGCGGAGTGCCCAACACGCGCAGCTTGCCGTCTTCGAGCGTGGCATGCGTGGCCTTGGTGCGAATGGGCGCGCCGCCGGGGCTGATTTCCTCATCGTCTCCCGCGTAGCCCAAAATCGACTCTCGATCGGTAATCGCCACCGCCTGCGCCCCAATGGCGGGCAGCAGCAAGTGGCACACCTTTTGCGCCGTGGGAATATCGAAGCCTTCTTGGAAGCAGGCGAGCGTCTGCGATGCGATTTTCAGAATCGTGTCAGACTGGCGCGCACGCACCGTATCGGGGTTGAGGCGCAAGTAAATGAGAAGCGCCACAGAAATGGTGAACGAAACGCCCGCAACGACATTCAAATTGCCCACCGTTTCAGGCCAGGCCACCGCGCACGCGAGCACCGCGGCTGAAAGCATGCAAATCGCCGCAAGCACCACGTCGAGCACGCGGGCATAAATATTCCGGGGTGGTTTGGACATGGGATTCCTTTCATGCGTTGGGAACATCGCCGCTGGGCGTCATCCCGAAAACGTTCTCTGCGGAGGCATTAATCCGAAGCGCCATGCATCGCATCCATGCGAGGCGGCGGGACGAATCGCCCTCTCTAAATGACGCTGACCTCATTCACGACCAGAAGCACAGCCATCAGCAGCAAAAACACCGCGAAGACGAAACGCAGCGTGCGCTCGGGCACGCGTTTCACCAAGTTGGCGCCAACAACCGCTCCTGGAATAGAGCCGACCATCATCGCAACGCCAACGATGTAGTCAATGTTGCCCAAAATGGCCTGCTCAACAACGCCTGGAATAGCCAGAATGCACACCGCGGTAAGCGACGTGCCCGACGCCAGGCGCATGGGAATGCCGAGCATGCTCACGAACAGCGGCACCATAATGAAACCGCCGCCCACGCCCACGTATCCGCTCATGAAGCCCGCAATAACGCCGATGAACGCCACCTTCGCCACGTATTTGGGAGTGAGCTTGATTGCCGGCAGCTCGAGGGGAGCGGCCTGCGACCCCGCGGCACTCGAGCCGCCCGCCATCACATCGTTTGCCGCCACAGCAGCGCTCGTCGCCTTCTTCTCGCGCACCTGACGAGTTCCCTTCGCTGCGCCGCCTTTTGGCGCCGCCATCGCCTTTTTCAGCATAGTGAACGACGAATACACCACGACAACCGCCGCTGCGCCCATAATCGCCCAGCCGGGCGACACGTTTGCAGCCCATACGCCAACGGGCGAAAGGCACGCGCCCGCCAAGCCGCACACGATTCCCACGCGAGGCAGCGACGTCTTGTTCTTGGCATGCTTCCACATACCCGAGATAGACGTAGGCACAATGGTGAACAGCGACGTTGCCGTGGCGGCGATGGGCTCCATGCCAAAAGCCAGGCGGAACAGGGGCACCATAATGGTGCCGCCGCCAATGCCCAAAAGCCCCGAAAGCACACCGACGCCCACGCCAACGAGCGCGGCAATAAAGAACGAAACCATGAATGTACTTCCCATAAATCCTATTCTGCGTTGCCCATATTAAGGCGAATCTCCGTCGTTGCACCAGGGTCGATTCCGCCGGCGGCTCCCCACGCCGCGTTCTGTGCACGCTGCGCCTCGGCTTGCTGCATATCGCGGTTCGACGAGCTTAAGAGCACGCTTTGAAGAATCGCGTCGTTCGCCATGCGCTTCATAATGGCCGGCCACATCGATTGGAAGCCGAAATACTTCGAGCAGTGGTCTTCGGCATAGCGCGCCGCTTCGCCCGTCGCCGCTTTCGCCGCGCGACGATAGCCGGCGCCATCGGGGCGACCGAAACTGCGCAGCCACGCCGTGCGCTTAATGCGGCGCGTAATGCCCGGTTCCAAAAACGGCCCCGGATAAGGCAGCAGCGATTGCGGCTTAATCTGCAGCAGGTCGATTTGAGTTCGCCCGTATTCCACCTTGCGATATTCGTAGAGCCAACGGAAGATATCTTGGCGGAAGCGAAGCCCTTCACGCTTGGCTTCAGGCGGAAGGTGGTGCATATACCATGTGTTGTCGAACCAGATATCGCTGCCGTACATGCGCAAATCGAGCATGTAGTCCAAATCTTCGCCGCGAGCGATCCACGGGTCGAACGACACGCGGCGAAATGCCTCGCGATGCAGCGCCAAACAGCCGCCGCACACATGGTTCGAGCGAGACAGGCGCGGTCCCTTCATGGCCTTGGTAATCCACTTGTTGAACGCGGTCGCCTGGTCCCAATAGCGGTTGTACCACTTGGTTGAGCGGCTTGAGAGATATTCGCCGTCTTTATTCAGGTAGAAGCCCGATTTCGCAAGAATGGGAACGCCGCTGCGCGTAAGCTTTCCTAGGCCGTACATCGCCTTTTCCAAAAACGCAGGGTCGTCAATCACCACATCGTCGTCGATGAATACGACCGAATCGAAGTCGAGCGCGCCTGCAAGAAGAAGCCCCAGGTTGCGCATTGCACCGTATCCGGCAAGGCCCACTTCGTTGCGCAGGCCAATGTTGAGCTGCTCCATGCGCTGGCGCACGAGCGCCATCTCGGGGGCGCCCACCACAGCGATATTCAAATCGGGGAATTGCTCGGCAACGGCGCGAATTTTGCTCGCGGCTTTATTCTCGATAGCGGGTTCAGCAATTACGAGCACGATGACGTGCCCAAGCCCGCGCACGCATCGGAGCGATTCGAGGCAGCGAGGTAATTCTCCCGAGGCCGACATCGACGTTGTATGGTCGTATGTCGTGGTAACGGGACCAGATTCAACGCGCCCACGCGCGGACACGAACGTGGGAATAATCACAACTGGGTTCATGGACACTCTTTTCCATCGCTCGAGGCAAGGTGCGTGTTCTCGCCTCGGCGAAGCCGTATTTCAGTTACGGTTATTCTACCCCTTTGTTCCGCCCCGCCCCAATGCAACGTATAATGCCCTGGTATTACTTGCGATGCGGCCCATGCGGCCGAATACGCTCCAACCAAGGAGAACCCATGAAAACCCATCGTCCCTACCCCATGGCATTCATCACGCCCAAGGGCGAGCGCGCATGCCGCGCCGGCCACCCTTGGGTCTACGATGCGGAAGTCGAGCGCATCGTTGAAGCGGGCGACCCCAAAGAAGCCGCCCGCACCTGGAAGGAGTCAATCGAATCGGGCGGAATCACGCCCGAGAACGGCGCGCTCGTCGACGTTCTTTCGCGCAAGGGCGCATACCTCGGTACGGGCATCTTGTCGCAGCAGAGCAAAATTCGCATTCGCCTGCTTTCGACCAATGCGAACGACGCCTTCGATTCGGCGTTTTGGGAGCGCAAAATTCGTTGGGCATGGAACCATCGCCGCGCAGTGATGGGCGATGACGTTTCGGCCTGCCGCATGATTTTCTCGGAAGCCGATGGCTTCTGCGGCCTCGTGGTCGACCGATTCAACGACGTGCTCGTGACGCAGACGCTCGCCTATGGCATGGAGCGCCTGAAACCCATCGTGTTTCCCCTGCTCGTAAAGGTGCTCGCCGAGGACGGCATTTCGATTCGCGGGATTTACGAGCGCAACGACGTCTCGACGCGCAAGCTCGAAGGCCTCGGCGAAAACTGCGGGTGGTTCCCGCTGGGTGGTGACTTCACCAATTTAGGCATGCAGCCCGCACTTGCGGCAGTGCCCACGCCCGTCGCCCCGGGCGAGAGCGCCGCGGCGCCATTCGGCCCCACCACCACCGAAATCGTCGAAAACGGCGTGCACTACCACGTCGATTTCGAGAACGGCCAGAAAACGGGCTTCTTCCTCGACCAGAAATACAACCGCCGCGCCGTGGCCAACATCGCTCGCGGCCGCCGCGTGCTCGACTGTTTCACGCACACGGGTTCGTTCGCCCTTAATGCCGCCGCGGGCGGTGCCGAACACGTGCACGCCGTCGACATCTCGCAGCTCGCGGTTGACATGGCCGAATCGAATGCCCGCTTGAACGGGTTCGAAGACCGCATGAGCTTCCAGGCTGTCAATGTATTCGATTTGCTGCCCGAAATCGAAGCGCAGAAAAAGGCCCCGTACGATTTCATCATCCTTGACCCACCGGCGTTCACGAAGAGCCGCAAAACCATCGACTCCGCCACGCGCGGATACCACGAAATCAACTACCGCGCCATGAAAGCGCTGCCTCGAGGCGGATATTTGGCCACCTGCAGCTGCTCGCATTTCATGGACACCGATCGCTTCCGCAAAATGCTCGTGAGCGCGGCTCACGACGCCGGCGTTCAACTGCGCCAGATTGAAGAACGTCAGCAATCGCCCGACCACCCCATCGTATGGGGCGTGCCCGAGACCGACTACCTTAAGTTCTTCCTGTTCCAGGTTGTGTAAAGGCAGGGCCAGGAGCACAATGCTTCAGGAATGGGCGGCGAGCGGGGCGAGCTTGCGGGGCACGTTTGCGGAGCAGGCTTACGAAACCGGCCCCGCCCCGCTTCTCGGGGCGCAACACACCCGCTGGCACCGCACGAAAAAAGCCCGCTCGATCGAGCGGGCTTTTTTGCTATTCGGACTTCTTTTTGCCTTCGGCAGCCTCTTCGGGCTTCACCTTGCGAATGAACGAGTGGCCGAAGCGCTTCTTTTGCGCTTTCGCGGCTTCGCGCTCAGCTTCCTTGGCGGCATCGACCTTGTTCTTTGCCGCCGTGGTGGGATGTTTCTTCGCTTCCTTAGGATGCTTCTTGAGCATCTCCATTTGGTAGTCGCGACGAACCTTGCGCACCTTAGCGAAGTCAAACCACAAAGCGCCAATGATCAACGCGTATGCAGGAATCAGGAAGCACCAGGTCATAGTCGGGTTGTCGGGCCACCAAGAGCCAGCGCCCATCGCGACCAGGGTGCAGACGATGGCGCCGCCGAGCATGCCCCACCAAATGCGCTTGTACTTCTTGTACTGTGCCGTGGGCGGGTTGTAGTACTTGCGGTCGAGCTCAGCCTGCTTTTGGCGGGCGGCTTTTTGCGCGGCCTTCTTTTCTTGCGGAGTCTTCTGCGTGGACTTCACGTACACGCTCGACGCGGCTTTCGACTTCGGCTTGAGCGAAGAGGCCGACCTCTTAGTTTGGCCCTTCGGTCCGTCGGTCTGGTAGCGGTCGTTCATCGGGTTTCGTGTGCTCATATGGATACTTTTCTTCTCGAAAACGCTTGATTAATCCAAGGCATAAATAATAAAGAAAGGCCCCATCAAAGGCAAACCTTCAACGGGGTCTTTTCTCGTTTCGTTGAAAAAGGCCGCATTCACGCCAAAATCGGCAGGCGGCTTTGTCGTGCAGGGGCGCGAAAAAGACGCAAAGGCGCGCTGCGAGGCGCTCCCCACGCGCAGCCTCCATGCTCCATCATGCCGCCCATTATGCCGACAGCGCGCTGTATTCGCAAGCGCGAAACGCACGCCGCTTAGAAGTTGAACGTGCGACCCGAGAGTTTCTCGTAAGCCTGGATGTACTTCTCGGTGGTCTTTTCGATAACGTCGGCCGGCAGGTGGGGCGGGTTGCCCTGGCGATCCCAGTTGGCGTTGAGCCAGTTGCGCACGAACTGCTTGTCGAAACTCGCCTGCTCGCGGCCGACTTCGTAATCGTCGGCGCTCCAGAAGCGGGAGCTATCAGGAGTGAGCACTTCGTCGCCCAGAATCGTGCGGCCGTCAAGCACGCCGAACTCGAACTTCGTGTCGGCGATGATAATGCCCTGCTTGCGTGCGTGTTCCGCAGCGGTCTCGTACACCTTCAGCGACAGATCGCGAATGTCGGTCGCAGCCTTCTCGCCAATGATCTCAACCGCGCGCTCGAAGCTGATGTTCTCGTCATGGTCGCCGATTTCAGCCTTAGTGGAAGGCGTGAACAGCGTTTGGGGAAGCTTAGCGGAATTCTGCAAGCCGGCGGGAAGCTCAATGCCGCACACGCTGCCCGTTTTCTGGTAATCCTTGAAGCCCGAACCCGTCAGGTAGCCGCGCACGATGCACTCGATGGGGAGCATCTGGGCTTTCTTCACAATCATGAAGCGGCCGTTGAGATAGTCGCTCCACTCTTTGAATTGCTCGGGCAAATCGTTCACGTCGGAAGAAACCAGGTGGTTTTCGACAACGTCCTCGAGCAGCTCGAACCAAAAGCAGCTGATCTGGGTAAGGACCTGGCCCTTGTGGGGAATTTCATCTGCCAGAATGTAATCGAACGCAGAGATGCGGTCAGTCGCGACGAACAGCAGCGTGTCGCCGAGGTCATAAATGTCGCGTACCTTGCCCTGCGCGTCGGGCTTGATGGTAATGGGGTTCACAGCCTAGTTCCTTCCCTTTCGTTTTGCCGCCTGCGCTTTTGCGCCGCGTTCTTTCGAATTGGCTTTTTCCTTTTGCGCTTTGATGCGCTCTTCGTCATACAGCGGAACATGAATGGTGAAGCAGGCGCCTTCGCCCTTCTTGCCTTCCACCTGCACCCAGCCGCCATGGCGGTCGACGATTTCTTTCACAACGGCCAAGCCTACACCCAAACCGCCGCTTTGGCGCTGACGACTTTCCTCGGCACGCCAGAAACGCTTGAACACCATACGGCGCTCTTCGGGAGAAAGACCGATGCCCGTATCACGAACGGCGATTGCGGCCATAACGTCGCCGCGCTTCACCGAAACGGTAATCTTGCCCGGCGCGGGCGTGTAGCGAACCGCGTTCGAGATGAGGTTCGCGGTCGCCTGGCGCAGCATATCGCGGTCGCCATACACGATGACATCGGGTTCGGCGTCGTATTCGAGCGTGAGACCGGCATCGTTGACGAACGCCTCATGCGACATGACGAGCGGGCGAATGATGTCGCCCACGTCGACGACCTCCTCGTTCATGGGGGTCGAACGGCTCTCAAGGCGGGAAAGCTTCAGAATGGCGTCGACCAAACGCGAGAGACGCTGCACCTCGGCATCGATGGTGTTCAGGCGCTCTTCATCGGCCTCGAACACGCCATCCATAATGGCCTCGACCGTCGACTGAATCGCCATGAGGGGCGTGCGCAGCTCGTGCGCCACGTCAGTGGTAAGGCGACGCTCGAGCTCCTGGTTGCTCTCGACGCTTTCTGCCATGGCGTCGAACGTTTTGGCAAGCTCGGCGATTTCATCTTTGCCGTCGAGGTTCACGCGGGCCGAAAGATTGCCTTCCTTGATTTCCTGCGCCGTTTTCGTGATGCGGTTGATGGGGCGCACCAAACCGCGCGCGAACAGGATGCCGATAAGCGAAGCAAGCGCGACGGACAGCACCGCGGCGAGGCACATGCCCTGGTAGCTTTGCATACGGAATTCTTGGTCGGCCTTGGACAGCAGCAAATCGCTGCCGTAGACCCAGATTTGAACCGTGCCAACGACCTGGCCATCTTCGAGTGTGATGGCTGCAGAGGCCATCTTGCCATCGGACGGGGCAAACGAGCCCGTTTCATCGATGCTGTTCGAAGAAGAATACGAAGAGCCGCTGGGGCGCGACGAGTCGTATACGACGGTTTCAGTTGAAGAGGAAATGACTTGAATGCCCATGCCCGGCTGCAGCATATGCACCGATTCTGCCGGCTCCACATCGTTGATGGAAAGCGACGGGTAGCTCATTTTGTTGCCCTCGCCAATAGCGCTCAGCGTAGCGGAATTGCTTCGCTCGTAGCGGTTCGCGATATTCGCGGCGGTGGTATCGGCGAGCTGCTGAACATTCTCACGGGTATAAGCCTGGAAATGCTCTTCCCACACATAGGAAAGAACGCCCATTGCCACCACGACAGTCATGATGGCAACGAGCGAAAAGGTTACGGTTACACGCGTGGTATACGAGAAGCCGAAGAACCAATCGTGAAAGCGCTGACGCACGGTACGCTCTTCATCTCGTTTTTTCTTACCACTTGCTTGCTTAGGTTCTGACGCCATAATTACTGCGATCTCGCCCCTGTGTTTCTCAGTGCCGGCAAACCGGCGAAAACCGACTTACTGCTTGGTGGGGTCTTCGAAACGATAGCCCACGCCATGCACGGTGTGCAGCCACTTGGGGTTACGCGGATTGTCGCCGATCTTGGCGCGCAGGTTTTTCACATGGGAGTCGATGGTGCGCTCATAGCCCTCGAAGTCGTAGCCAAGCACCTTCTCGACAAGCTCCATGCGCGAATACACGCGGCCGGGATAGCGAGAAAGCGTGGTGAGCAGCTTGAATTCGCTGGCGGTAAGGTCGACTTCCTTGCCCTTAACGAGCACCTTGTGGCCCGAAACGTCAATCGTGAGCTCGCCGAACTCGAGCACTTCGCGCTGAGGCTCGGAATCGGCATGCACGCGACGAAGCAGCGCACGAACGCGAGCGACGAGCTCGCGAGGGCTGAAAGGCTTCACCAGGTAGTCATCGGCGCCAAGCTCAAGGCCAATGATGCGGTCTTCGACCTCGCCCTTCGCGGTGAGCATGATGATAGGCACATCGGAGTTGTCGCGAATCGCGCGGCACACGCGCTCGCCCGGTACGCGCGGAAGCATAAGGTCGAGCACAACCAGGTCGAAATGATGTTTGGAAAATTCTTCAAGGGCCTCCTGGCCGTCGCCGACGGCGGTCACCCAGTAGTTCTCACGCTCGAGATAGGCGGCCACAGCATCGCGGATTGCCTTCTCGTCTTCGACGAGGAGAATGCGTCGCGTTTCGTTGCTCATGATGAATGCTCCCCTGCTGTATAGATTGCGAGGTCGACGCGCGGCCCCGGCGTGCGGCCGCATGCCGCGCGCAGTTTTCGATTTGGGTTTATTGTAACGATTCGCGCGCAACCGTGGGCCACTTGCTGGCAAAACGACATAATAAGCCCCTATGGCTCAAAGAAACCAAACACCCCGTCATTCCGCACGCAGCGCCTCGCAGCGCAGCGGGCGCTCGCGCGCCCAAAACGCAAGGCCCGCACGCCCCGCACGCGGCGCGACATCGCGCCCGTCGGCACGCGGTCAAGCGGCGAGACAGGGTCGCCATGGAGCCCACGCCCCTCGCACCAAAGCGGGCCGTGGCACGGGCGGCACCGTGAAGCAGGGGCTTGGTTCAGCGACGTACATGCCCGGGCCAAACGCAACCATTGGCGGCGGGCGCCCCAGCGCGGCATCCCAAGCTCCCGACGCGAGAATCAACATATCCCTGCCGGCAGGCGAAAGCCTCTCCATCACGCGCCGCCAATTGCTCATCGGCGCCCTGGGAGTTGGAGCCGTTGTGGTCGCCGGTGCGGCAGCCTCGGCCGTGAGCAGCGAAAAGAAGGCCGACAGCGAAGTCGACGCGCTAACCGTAAATAAGGAATCGGTGTTCTCGATTTCCGATTGCACCACGCTCGACGCTGCGCCGTTCTCGCTCGTCGGCGAGTTCAAGATGCCCTACGGCACTCTGGTGTGGGCAAATAGCGAAACCTACGCGGCGTGCCTTTTGCCCACCGAAAACTCCAGCCCGCTTACGCAGGTCGCCGTTCTCTCGCTTTCTTCCGGGCAATACTCGGTCGTGCTCGACGGCCCCCAAAGCACCGAGCGCGGTTTCGACATTTACGACGTGCGATGCAACGACCAGGGCATCATTTGGATCGAATCCAATTGCTTCACCGGCGAATGGCGCGTTTTCCAATCGACGCTCTCTCGTGGAGTCGTAGGCGACGCCAAGCAGGTCGATTCAGGCAATTCCGATTGGGATATACCTTCCATCACCGTTGCCAAGTCGCGCGCATTTTGGCAGGTCATGCCTTCGACGAGCGGAGAAGCGACGTCTGAGCCTTCGGCCTTGAAGTCAGCCGCCTTCGGCTCGAACGACGTGCGCGTCGATTGGGAAAGCAACGGGCGCATGAGCACATCGCCCTATTCCACGGGCGACGCCATCTGTATTTCGCCGCGCTCACAGGCTTCTTCCTCATATTCGCAGCTCACGCTTATCGACGCCGAATCGGGCGCCATGCGCGAATCGCTCACGTTGCCAGCGTCGATGCGCCCACTCGAGGCCGCATACGTGAACGGGCGATTCTCGTTCACGTTCGACTCCATCTACACCTATGGCGAAGGGCTCGCAAGCCTTGGAACCTACGCGCCCGTTAGCAACGATGTCGGCGGAGAGTGGTTCTGCTTCGACCGCAACCCTCTGTGCGCCCCTGCATGGTGCGGCGGAAACCTCGTCGTGAAGTCGACCCGCACGGTCGCCGGCATAAATTTGGCCACACGCGAGATGTTCTCGCTCGACTGCCCCGACGACTGCGACAACTACGGCGACTTCCTCGCCAGCCAAGGCGACGTCAACTCCCTCGTCACGTATCTGGGGATGAGCACCAACGAAGACGACGCTTATACTCTCGTACGCGTATGGACCGCATAAGGCGCGCCCAGTCAAACGAACCACCAACAGCCGAAGAGCGACGCCACAAGCGTCGCCCTTTTTCATGCAGCAAAGAGGTAAAGGAATCCACCACGCGGAAGGCGGCGGAGCCGATCGGAAATGCTCGGTTTCTCATTTCCTCTTAAAACGGAAAACCGGAGCTCGGCGCATAGACCGCGAAGCGGCCGGTAGCCGAGCGGGCATTTCGGAACGGCCGCCCCGGCGCCTTCCGCACGCGGGCCACAACGACCTTCCCCGCATTACGAGAAAGACACCTTTCTCCGCATACAAAAAGGAGCGCCCGGCAGGTCGCCGAACGCTCCTTCGCAGTAATCGGGCAAGCTTAGAATTCCAAGCCTTCGAGTTTCTTGAACGCTTCATCTTTGTGCTGCAAGAACGCCCACGGATCGAAAATCTCGTCGAGGGTTTCCTTAGAAAGCTTCGCTTCAGGGTCGGCCTCCAAACGCTCGCGATAGGTGGGGCCGGCAACCGCATTCTGGATGTCGTGCCACACGGCCATGGCATTGCGCTGAACGATAACGTAGGCATCTTCGCGCGTAATACCAGTGTTCACCAGGGCAAGCAGCACCTTCGAGGAGAAAATCAGGCCACGCGTGCGATGCAGGTTGTGCTCCATCTTGTCGGGATACGTCTGCAGGCCATCGAGCATCCACTGCATTTTGCCGAACATGTAGTCAAGGGCGATGAAGCTGTCGGCCAGCGCAACGCGCTCGGCGCCCGAGTGCGAAATGTCGCGCTCGAACCACAGCGCCACATCGTCGAGGCCAACCTGCGCGTTCGCCTTCACGATGCGAGCAAGGCCGCACACGCGCTCGGCCGTAATGGGATTGCGCTTGTGAGGCATGGCGGAAGAACCCTTCTGGCCAGCCTTGAACGGCTCTTCAGCTTCGATAACATCGCTTTCCTGCATGAGGCGAACCTGCAAAGCAATGCTCTCCAGCGTCGAGGCGCACACGGCAAGCGCGCACATGACCTGCGCGTGGCGGTCACGGGCGAGCACCTGCGTGGACAGCGGGTCGGGCGTGAGGCCCATTTTCTCGCAGACATACTGCTCAACGAACGGGTCGATGCTCGAATAGGTGCCCACCGCGCCAGAAATAGCGCCCGTCGCGGCAACCTCGCGAGCCTGCTGCAGGCGAACCTCGGCGCGCTTGAGAGCCCAAGCCCAACTGCCGAATTTCATGCCAAACACCATGGGTTCAGCGTGAATGCCATGGGTGCGGCCCACGCACAAGGCATCCTGGAATTCAAACGCACGACGCTTGCAGGTTTCGCCAAGCTGCTTCACATCGGCCAAAATGATGTCGAGAGCCTGCGTAATCTGATACGACAACGCAGTGTCGCCCAAGTCGGAAGAAGTCATGCCGTAATGCACCCAGCGGCTGGGCTTTTCTTCGCCTTCGGGAATATCGGCATCGATATACTCGGCCATATTCGTGAGGAACGCGATAACATCATGGTTCGTCACGGCCTCGATTTCGGAAACGCGGTCGACGGTGAAGTTCGCATGGTCGCGAATCCATTTGGCGTCTTCCTTGGTAATGCCGCACTGCCCCAGCTCGGCCTGGGCCTCACATGCGAGCAGCTCGATTTCCTTCCAAATGTTGAACTTGTTCTCAAGCTCCCAAATGGCGCCCATGGCCGGGCGCGTGTAGCGAGAAATCATACTGGTCCTTTCAGGCGAATTGACCAGGCTATTATACGGCCAATGGCACAGCGGCGGCGCAAACTCGCGGAATCGCGATAAAGTCGGAAGGCAAGTGCCTTAGGGACAAACAAGAAAGACAACCGCTCGCACAGAAGGCGGCGGGGCGGCCGCTCCGAAAACGGAAAAGAAGCGTTCGCATTCGGGAGGCCTGGGCGGGCGATCAGAAATGCTCGGTTTCTCATTTCTTCCCAAAACGGGAAACCGGAGCTCGGCGCATAGGCCGCAAAGCGGCCGATAGCCGAGCGGGCATTTCAGGGCGCCCGCCCAGGTCCTCCCGAATGCGAATAAAATGGTTGCAAATCACCAGATAGCACTTAGCTGGCGCTGCGACGACCTACAAAGCCCCGAATACCGCTCGAACATCATCGACGATATCGTGCTCGGCAACAACGACGGCCTTATCGCCGGGGTAGAGCACCATGTCGTCGGTCGCCACCTCGGCCTCGCCATATTCGCGACGATCAACAGCGATAAGCAGGCTGCCTTCGGGCAGGTCGATCACGTCGACGGGCACGCCGTCGTCCATTTTGAAATGGCGAAGCTTCTGCGGAATCGCGATTTCGAGCAGCGCGATATCGCCACGTGAAAGGGCCGACACAACGCCCACGCCGCCCATCAGAGCTTCTTCTTCAATCATGTTCGCGATAAGCATGGTCGACGACACGCTTTCGATGCCGACCTCGCGGAAAATACGGCGGTTTTTGGGGTTATTCACGCGCGCGATGCAGCGGTTCACGTTGAATACGCGCGTTGCAATCTCGCACGCCACCAGGTTATCGTCATCGCGGCCCGTTACGGCAACGAACACGTCGGCCTTGCGAATGCCTGCGTCTTCCTGGAAGTCGGAGTCGCAGCCATCGCCATTAATGATGAGGTATTCGCCTTGAAGCTCGACGGAAAGATGGTCGGCCGTATCGCGGTCGCTTTCGAGCACCGCCACCTCGTGGCCTTTCCCCAGCAAAACGCTCGCCAAGTACTCGCCGACTTTGCCGCCGCCCATAATAACGATATACACCGCAGCCTACCTTTGCATCATGTAAACCGAGAACGAATTCAGCAGGTCATGGCGAATGCATGCCAGCACGCTGTCGCCATGGTAGAGCACGCTGTCGCGCGTAGGAATGGAGCTCATGGAGCCATCTCGGCGCTCGAACGCGATAATGCGAATGCCGTGGTTGCGCTCAAGGTCGCCCACCTTCATGCGGCCACGCTGCGTCATGGATAGATCGATGGAGAAGCGAAGCACCTCGAAGTCGCCAAAGGTGTCGAGGTGGCTTCCGTGGCCCGACATGATTTTCGAGAAGATTTCCTCAGCAACAAGCGAAGTTCCGCACACGTAGTCGAGGCCCAGCTGCATATAGGCTCGCTCGCGCGCGGGGTTATACAGTCGGGCAATAACGTGAGGCACATGGAAAATGCGGCGGGCAACCTCGATAACCATGAGATTCGAGTTGTCCGACTGAGTGACGGCGGCCACAACGTCGGCTTCCTCCACACCCGCGCGAACAAGAACGTCCTCGTCGAAGCCCACGCCTTGCAGGGTATTGCCGTTGAAATTGCGATCGAGATTCGAGAATGCCGCGGCATTGCGGTCGACGACGCACACGTTGCCATCGCCTTGGGAAAGCAACGTTGCAAGCTGGGAGCCAACACGCCCGCAGCCAACGATGATGATGTTCGCCATGCTCTTGCCTTTCGGCCTACGCCGAGTTCAACGGCGCGCTAGAGGAACTTATAGTAAACCGGCTTAACGCCCCAGTCGCCAATCTGGCTTGCGCCGAGGGCCTTCCAGCAGCCCGGCGCCAAATCAAGGGCGCGGCCATACTTCTCAAAACCGCCCGTATCGGTCACCGTTGCGACGATGACGGTTTCGCCATAGCGAATAGCAACCGCATGGCCAAGCAGATTCGATTGCGATTGGGGAACAGCCACCGTGAGCTCGTTTTCAGCGAGCAGACGGCCCGACGCGGTGGCGTCGGTGCAGAAATTGCCCGAACCGTCGTCGTTGTCGGAGCGGCTGTATGCAGAAGCCATGCCGTACGACCAGCCATCGGATTCATCAGGAAGAATACGCGGCGCGGTAGGCAGCGGATCGGTAGTACCCAATGCCAGCGCCGCCTCGGTAGTGGATGCGTTCAACGAGTCATACGCAGCGAGCACAATAACCGGGTCGGGGTCGTTCACCGTAATGGTTCGCGAAGCGGTTTTCGTAAGCGAATTCGCATCGCTAATGTGCTCCTGCGCGTCGGAATGAGCTTCGGAAGAAGCAAATGCTTCGTCGTCGGAAACGGTATTGCGCACCTCGCCGACACCCAGCGTAGAGTTGTCCACGTCATGAGATGCCACGGCGGGCTCAAGGGTGATGACCGTGAACCCCGCAGCAACAAGGGCGACAACCGCCACGGCGATGAACGCCGCTGCGAATGCGTGCTTATTGCCGCGTTTTTCAGCGATACGAGCCACTCGGCCTCCAATGTTCAAGATGCGTGCCGCCCATACCTCATGCGGCGAATCGCGGCCCTGCGCACTTGCGCGCTAGCCTGCGAAACGCATCTGCCAATACAAGAAAACTGGATTATTATACCGCGAAACTCGAAAGGCTCAAAATGCGCGCCCCGCGAACAGCTCACCGCTTCACGACTGCGGCACAAATAAGGCAATAACGAGATACGCCACCACGGCCATCGGAGGGAATGCGGCAAGCAGAATAACCGCGATAATGCGAACCACCGTTGCGTCGACGCCGAAGTAGTAAGCGATGCCACCGCAGACGCCCAAAATGCGCTTATCGGCGCGCGAGCGGCGAAACGCCTCATGGTTGCCAGGCTGCGCGAAGCCCGAAAGCTTTCCAGCCCTTGCCGCCCACAGCAAATATCCGCCGGCAGCAAGCAGGCCGCACGGCCACACAAGGCCCCACAATCGGCCGATAAAATTAATGAAACTCGAAATCGCCGCAGCCGGGACCAGCGCGCCCACAAGATTCCAGGCGCCAATAAGAATGAGCACCACGCCGATAACGACGGCGATCTGCGGCGCATTCCCGTGCTTTCCCGATAAGTTTTGAGCCATAGCGATACGCCTCCTAGAACGTGCCGCGCGGCGTATAGGGCGACGGCGTTATCTCGATTACCTCAAGCGGCGCCGGAGGCGCGAATCCAAAGGTGGCAGCAGCCAAAAGCACCGCAAAACATGCGGCTGCCGCAAAATAGAACAGATCGTCGTGTATGGCCTTTCCGATAAGCACGAGGCCGACAACGACAAGGAGGCCCGGCCACAGCTTCGAGATGCCAAACAGGAGCATCTCGGAATCGACCACCCCAACCGAAACGGACAAAAGCGACAGGCCGCAGAACATAAGCATGAGGCCCAGCGAGAATCGGCGCAGGCGCGCCATGCTGCGCGAGGGCGTAATCATAAGCGCCACGCCCGTTAGGCAAATGGCGATGGGCAAAAACTGCCACCACTCAACCTTCGGCGCAATAATCGTAAGGAAAAACGCCGTGACCACAGCAAGCAACGCGGTGCCAACCCACATGCCCGCGCGGGACCAACCATGGGGGCCAATGCCGCAGGGGCCATCGTCTTCGCAAGCGCACGGGCGCGGCGAGCCATCGGCCGCATACGCCTCGCACGGCAAGGTTTCGGGAGAAATCGCCACATGCTTCGGCAAAACGAGCCAAAGCGTGGCGTATATCAAGGAAAAAAGCCCAAACGTGGCAAGCATGAGCAGCACGGCAAGAATTCGAACGGCAGCAGGATCCATATCGAGCCCCTCGGCAATACCCGAGCACACGCCGGCAATGGCCGTATCATCGGATCGATAGATTTTCCTCGTTGCCGCCAACGTTTCCTTCCCTCTCGCCACGCGCGGCACGTGGCCGCGCTCTTACGCTTGCTCTGCCCTGGTTACCAAAAGCTCCGAGATGCGACGGCGACGCACCTTGCGCACCTTGAACGTAAAGCCGTCTTTCGCGAACTCGTCGCCAAGCTGGGGAACGCAATCGAACTCGTCCATAAGCCAGCCGGCCACGGTTTCGTAATCGTCACCCACTTTCACGGGGAAGCCCGCCTCGGCTGCGTCGTCTGTGGGGCACGAGCCCTTCACGCACCACGAATTGGAACCGAGCGCCTTGATGTCGGCATCTTCGAAGTCGGTCTCGTCGACGATTTCGCCAACGATTTCCTCGACGATGTCTTCGATGGTTATTAAACCAGCGGTGCCGCCGTATTCGTCAACGACTATGACCATCTGTTGACGATTCGTTTGCATCTCGTTGAGCAGCGGCAGCAAGCTCTTGCTTTCGGGCACAAAACCAACCTCGGCAACGTACTCGGCCGCAAGGTCGTCTTCTTTGCCTTCGAGCAAGGGATCGATGAGGTCTTTGTAGCGAACGATGCCAATAATGTCATCGTCATCGTCGCGGAACACCGGCAGGCGCGAGTACCCCGTGCCGCGCATGCGGTCGATTGCCTGGCGTACCGTTTCGTCGGCGCCCACCATCATCATGTCGACGCGCGGAGTCATGACTTCTTCCGCCGTGGCATCGCCGAGGTCCATGACCTCGTGAATCATGCGCTTCTCTTCGTCGTCGAGCTCTTCATTGTCGGCGACCATCGTGCGAATCTCGTCTTCAGAGACTTCTTGGCGACGCTTGCCGCCGAAAAACATCGAAAGGAAGCCTTTCGAGGAAGGCTTTTCTTCAACAGAGGGAGTCGAACTCGTAGGGCCTGCGTCCATAAAGGCACGTCACCACTTTCTTAGATCGCCGCAGCCATGCGGGTGTGCTTATAGCACGAACAACAATATCGAGAAAAACTGCAGGACGCTGCCAGCGAGCACCCACAGATGGAACACCATATGCATGAAGGGAATTTTCTTCAGCACGTAGAACACGCAGCCAATGCTATAGCAAATGCCGCCGGCGACGAGCAGCC
Source organism: uncultured Slackia sp. (assembly GCA_934661005.1). Classification (GTDB taxonomy): domain Bacteria; phylum Actinomycetota; class Coriobacteriia; order Coriobacteriales; family Eggerthellaceae; genus Slackia. Next base: position 29,967 of record CAKUIK010000008.1, on the reverse strand, counting down.
ACAGGCCAACGGGCGCGAGGTTTTCGACGAGCGCCGGCAAGAACCACACCACGCACCAGCCCATGACCAGGTAAATCACGACAGAAACCCAGCGAGGGCGGAATGTCCAAAATGCCTCGGCAGCCATGCCGATAACCGCGAGCGCCCACACGAACGCGCACAGGTATACGCCACCCGATTCGGAAAGCGTGACCAGGCAGTAGGGCGTGTAACTTCCCGCGATGAACAGGTAAATCGCAGCGTGGTCGATGACTTTGAACACGCGCTTCGCGCCATCGATAGCAAGCGCATGGTAGAGCGTCGAAGCCAAATACTCCATGAGCATGGAGATGGAATAGATAAGGGCCGCCGCCAAAAGCACGCCTGCGCCATCGCCGACGGCGCGCACAATGCTAATGGGAATTGCGGCAATGGCCAGGGCCGCGCCCACGCCATGGGTAATCGAGTTGCCGATTTCTTCGCCCACGGAGTATTCGCGCACCTTTTTATGGCGGCGCATCGTATCGCGGGCGGTGGATGTCGATGAAGTAGTCATGGGCGCAATTCTAGCATGCCAATCGCAACGTGCGGCTCCCTTGCCATATTTGAGCACAAACAAACGGCGACGGGACGGAGCGCCAATGGTCGCACCCGGAACAGGGCCGCCCATGCAGTGACTTTTTGCGACGCCTGGGCGAATTTGCGCAAAAAAACGGCTATGATTCCAATGCAGGCGGTGCCACCGAGGGAGGGGTTGTGGCGCCGCCTTTTTGCGTCTGGCGCCATTTGCGCCGCGCTAGAACAGCCCCATTTGCCGCGGTTCGTACTCGTATTCGCACAAAAGCTCGCCGACCGTAATCTCGACTTCGTACGATTCCCATTCTTTCACGGGCGCGGCGAATACGTTCCCGCCCTGCTCGAGCATCAAAATGCCGCCCACCATGCCGACGCAGCGGCCCGCCACCATATCGTCCGGCGCGTCATCGGGCAGCTGCACGATATCGGGCGCCGCTTCCACGTCGCCGAAGTAGTATTTCGTGAGGTCAAGCACGCCACCCTCAGGTTCAACGCCATGGGCGCGAGCCGCTTCGTACACCGTTTCGATGGCGGCATCGGCCTTGAACGAGTCGCTGAGCAGGCGAACCTTCGTGCCCAATCGCATGGTTTCGTAAATGCCTTCCTGCGCGCACAAGTGGGCCTCGAGTGCGCGGGCCTCGTCGGCATTCGCGAAACGCTTCAAAATGCCCGCGACGCGCGCACCCTGCTCGAGCAGACGCTCGATGCCGCGCGTCTCCGACGAAATGCCCACCTTCAAATGCTGCGGCGAGAAGTACGCCATGTACACGAAGTGCGGCGTGAGATTGTAGGCGCGCTGTTGAGCCGAAATGCTATCGGCATTGTAGAAAGCGGGATTGAAGCCCGTTTCTTCGCGGCATGCTGGGCACATGTCATCTTTGTACTGAGAAAACGGCATGAGTTCCACGCTGTTTTCGCACGCCTTCGATTGATGGGTCTTCAGATCAAACGGGCCAATGCAGAAACGCTTTTGCGTATGGCGCAGCGTGAACGTTCGGCCCAGCACGGGCAGACGCATCTGCTTTTTTCCATACACGTCGTTGACCAGCAGATAAGGACCATCGGCAGCATAGCCGAGCCCAGAAAACACGAGCGTTGCATTCGGCATGAAACGAGGCATGCGAGCGATTCCTTTCACAAATGGCGGCACCAACGCGCCGCGAAGCTTCCGGCGTTCGATAATAACGCAAGCACCGCACGGGCAAGACTTCGCATTCGCGGCGAAACCGAAGAAGCGCATGTGTCCATTCGTCCAAGAAAGCAAAACGCCCCAGCCACCCCTAAAAGAAGGCCCAGAGCGCAACCCGCCGTGGCCGCAAGGCAAGATGCTGGCAGCAACGACCCACGACAAGAAGGCGCGCATGCGACGCGTGGGATTTACGCGCCCTTCGCCATAATGAGATTCGCCAGCACGCCGATAATCGAATCAGCCGCGCCAAGCGCCGGGATATAGGTGAAATTCGGCGCGTCGGTGCCCGCTTCGCGCGCCGCCGAGATGAATTCCTCGCGCGCCTCGACGCCAACCTCATACGAGGTCTCGATGCAATCGACCGAGAAAATGGGGCACACCACGGCAACGTCGCGCACGCCTTCTGCCGCCAGACGACGCAGCTCAGGTTCAAGGAAAGGCCCGAGCCACTTGCGCGAATCGAAGCGCGATTGGTAGGTAAGCACCATATCTTCGGGCGCAATGCCCAGCTTGGAGGCAAGCCCTTCGGCCGTCGCCTTGGTCGATTCGGGATAGGTGTCGCCCGCCGTCTGAAAGCTCACGGGGATGGAATGGAAGGAAGCCACGAGTTTTTTGCCTGGCCCGTACGACCACGCATCGCGCACCGACTGCGCAAGCGCATCGAGATAGCCCGGCGCGTTCCAGTAGTGCGAAATCGTGCGCACTTCCGGTCGCGGCTGCTCGGGGCGCTCGGCCATGGCCTCGCCGAAAGCTCGTTCGAATTCCTCAAGGCACGTACCCGCGCACGCCTTCGTTTCCTGAGGGTAGAGCGGCATAACTACGACTCGAGAGACGCCCGCGTCGAGCAGCGCTTCGATAGCCGATTTCGTCGACGGGTTTCCGTAGCGCATACCCAGCTCAACCGCGACGGATTCGCCCATAAGCTCCACCAGGCGCGCGCGAAGCTTGTCGCGCTGCGCGAGCGACGTAAGCAGAAACGGGCTGCCCTCTTCGGTCCAAAATTGCTGGTAGTGCGCGGCAGTTTTCTTCGGGCGATTCGGCAGAATGCAGAAGTTGAGCACCGGCTTCCAAATAATCCGCGGCACGTTGATGAGGTTGCGATCTGAGAGGAATTGCTTCAAATAAGGACGAATGGCTTCGGGCGTCGGAGCATCGGGGGTTCCCGTGTTAAGAATCAAAACGCCCAGCACAACAAACATCCTTCCATGCAATGCGAGCGGCGAAAAGCCGCACGCCCCCTTTATAGCGAACTGAACTTTATCACCAGACAAAAAGTGGCTGGCCCCGCACGGAGTCAGCCACATGAGCCGCAGGAAAATGACGGCGTATGACGTAATAACCGGCGGAACCTAACGCCTACCGAATTTTCCCTCTCTGCGCTTCATCTCGATATTACATTGAATTTAGGGGGGCTCCCCATGCTGAACATCATTGCCGTAGTTTGCCCTTGTCGGCGCCAAGCAGGTCCCGATAGGCCTTATGATTAGGGAGGTAACAGCAGTGGCCAACGCTAGCTCGCTCGAAAAAACAATTGCCTTATCTGCCATTATTTCAATTTTCCTCACCTGCGCAATGACCTTCCCTTCGTGCCAGAGCAGCATCGCAACCGACAGTCAGCCCGCCGTTGACCAAGCGGCAACCGAGCGCATTAAATCGGGCTATTACGACCACCGCGTTGCATCGCAGATGACAAGTGAACGATTCGACCAATTAATCACAGACGGGCTCGACTACGCAGAGGGGTCCTACCCCGAAGCGAATATCCTTGTTGCAAACAACACTGTTGTTGAGGGGCTCGCCGCTGACGCCGCGAGCGAACTCGCATCGCACGGCTTTGCAAACACAACCGCGCAGAACAACGAGAACGCACCCAGCACGTCAGATACAACCTGGATTCACTACTATGATGACCAATACGAGCAAGCCGCTGCGCAAATCGCTGCAATTTTGAACTTGGACAACACCGCCGTCAGCGGCCCGCATGACCACCGCAGCGAAAATTCCTCCGAAGAATACGACGTCATCGTGGACCTCGGCTACGACGCCGCGAATTAGTTTGATTTTAGTGGGACGCATGCCCCTGGAGCAGGCGTCCCACTATTCGATTCGGGCGGGCCTTTGAGGCACACCAGCCGCCGTAGCGCAGGCCATGGCGATGCCGGCAACCAATGCGGGTGCGAGCTGCGCCACATCGGGAAAATCGGCGCCGCCAAGGCGCGCCGCCGCGATAACGCCGAGCAGAGCGCGTGGCACGCGGCCCAATGTCTATTCGACGAACTCGGCGACGACCCTGCGAGCAACCTCGTCGAAATCGAGGCAACCCTGGGCAGTAAGCCTTCCATCGCAAATAAGATCGCCAAAATCGGCAGAAAGCGAAGTGCTTCCCAACTGCCACAAATTGGCAATCTCCTTTTGCGCAGACGCAAGCGCACCCGTAATTTCGACGACGCTTTCGGTAACAGCCTCAGGGTCGGCCCCCGACTGGATGTAAACATCGATATCGCCGCTATTCGCCCACATCAGATTACCAAGGCGCGATACCGTCGACGGGCCCAGGCCCACCACGTCGCCGCTTTTACGCACATGCTCAATTGGAAGCTCAAACCCCGGCTTCGCGAAGCACAAGGGCGCATACTGGGCAAAGCCATGCTCTTCCAGAAAAGCACTTGCCACGCAGAACATCTCAGCAGCGAAAGCAGCGTCGCCGGACATCGACCCGCGCGCGGCGAGCAGCGTGCAGTGGTTCACGCCCGACATAAGCACGAATTCCCGCAGAGTTTTCAACAGGGTTTTCTCGGTTTGCCCCGCGAACCCCACAAGAATCTGCGCATCGATATTGGAAAAGCCCGCCGATTCGAGCACGATGCGGCTCTTCGCCATTTCGCCCACGGCACCCGCGCGTTCGAGCCATTCGCTTTCGATAGGGTTCGACGTAAGGCAGTGGAATCGCAACGCGGAAATACCAAATGCAAGCAGCTCGTCCATGGTCGCCGTCGACAAAAGCCCAGGATCGACCTCGGCAGACACGAAGCAATCGTCGGCAAGGGGCAACGCGCTTGCAAGCTCGAAAAGAAACTCTCGCATCTTTTGCGGTTCAATGGTGCCAAGAGCACCGCCCTCAAACGCGACGCACGAAACCGGCTCGCCAAGATCCTCGCCCACGCTGCGCGCCTCCGCAATAAGGGCGTCCAGATAGGCATGCTTGATTGCAGGCGCCGTATTGGCGTAGAGATTGCGTCCATAAAAATCGCACCGGCCGGTAACGAACGGTATGTTGACGGAAATCGCGCAGCCCATGGCAAACCCCTTTAGTTGAAATCGAACGCCAATATCTGATGAGGCATTTTCACCTAGCGATATTCTCTCACGAAACAGAAAACGCCGCCTGGGCTCGCGGGAGGGGCATGCCCAGGCAGCGCATCTCACAATGAGCAAACGCTAAGAAGCGGTTTTATTTCTTCTCAGCGTCTCCCTCTTTAGCGTCACCGCCCTCGGGAGCCCCGCCAGGGCCGCCCTGAGGCTGCTTGGCCATCTCTTCCTTAAGCTTGGCGAGCTTTTCCTCGTAAGCGATGGCGTCGGTCACATCTTGCTCGGCGAATTGGGCGATGTGCTCGCCCGCGATCATGCCTTGCGTAATGGCGAGACCAACCGAGTTGCCCGCGATCATCGCGTGATACTGAATGGCGTAACGGCCACCGGCGGTATTGCCAACGGCATAAAGGCCATGAATGATGGTGTCATCGGTACGGCGAACTTGATACTTGTCGTTCACCAGAACGCCCGACATCTGCACCATGCCCGAAGAGACGCGGCCCTTCGACGTGGTGGTGGCCATGCCAAAGAACGGCGGGGTGTCGAGCGCGTTCATGAGGTCGGAGTCACGGCCCCAATCGGTATCTTTGCCGGCGGCGCACATCTCGTTGTAATGCGCGATCTCGTCGAGCAGGCCCTGCTTGGCCTCGCCTTCATATCCCAAGATATCAGCGAGCTCATCAAGCGTCTCAGCGGCATACATCTTCGACTTGTTCATGCCGTAGCCGGTAAAGCCGTACACCTCGAAGCCGTCGGGGCCGGTCTTGTAATTCTTCAGATCTTCCTTCACCAGGTCCCACTCTCGGGCGCACGTGGTGGAGCTCATGTTGTGCTCGTAGCCCTGGTTCATGATGTTTTCTTCCCATTTGCCATCGCAAATGGTGCACAGCAGCTCACCGGGAAGGCGACGGGCAAAGAAGCCCTGTCCACCGAACTGCAGCTGAGCGTCGTTGTAGAAGCGCTTGCCGTCGGGGCCGAACACAGGGTAGTTACCCACGGCCGTCAGGCCGGGGGCGCCCATGCCATTGCCGAAGTTCATAGCCGCGCGAGGACCGGGCTCCATCACGCCGCCCGCCCAGCAAGCGAGTTTCTGGCCCATGCCGTCTTGGCCCATGCCCATGAATGCCGAGGGGTCGGTGGTATCAACGCCAGAAATTTCAGCGAGCTGACGAACCTCGTCCTGGAGCGCAAGCACCATTTCGCCATTGGCGGAGAAGTCTCCGCATGCCAAGAGCGTCGATGCGGCGTTCACCTGCACATTGCCGTCGGGGCCCTTGCCCACAGCGCCCGTCACGTCGCCGTCTTCGTTCTGGAGAAGCACAACCGCACTGGTCTGCCACAGCCACTCGGCGCCATTCTCTTCTGCGGCGTCAATGTTAGCCTTCATGACGACTTTCCAGGCCGGCTGGTTTTGGCCATTGCCGAGCTTGTTGTTGAAGTCGCGGTAAGAAATGGTGCCCGGGAAGCTCGTGTAGCCGCTATGGTTCACGACAGTCTTGTTTCGGCCGTTGGGGAAGCTGTAGTACACGCTGTATTCGTCGAGATCCTCCTGAGGCACAACACTGCGCACATAGTCGGCAGCTTCGCCGGAGCGAGTCGCGTACATTTTTGCGTTATACGGCATGGTGCGCACAAAAGAGCGGATCTGCCACTCGTTGAACACGGCCATCTCATCAACAGGCTCAGCGCCCGTGTCGAGGTACGCCTGAGCGTTAACGGTGCCGCAGTCGCAGCCGATAGGAGACCAGGTATCCTTGGGCTGTTTCTCCATCACAACGACCTTGGCGCCAAGCTCGGCAGCCTTGCGGGCGGCCACGGTACCGGAATTGCCGCCGCCAATAACGAGCAAATCGCAGTCGATGGTTTTTGCGATGTCGCTCGGCACCTCGGGCTTGTCGCCAAGCCACGACGGCGCGGCGCCGCCATTTGCCGCAACGGAGCTCGGCTGACCCACGGCCACGCCCGACGCGCCCGAGGCAGCGGCCGCAGAGCCCTCGGCCTTCGTAGACGTGGCAGCCGGGCTGCAGCCAGCAAGCATGCCGAGAGCGGCCGCGGAAAGGCCCGCGCCAGCGGCACCCTTCAGAAACGAACGACGCGATACGCCATTGTTCTTCTCCATGATTCCCTCCTTGGGTTCCCTATGCTGCAGGCCCCTCGCCCGCAGCCTCGATCGACCGGACCCCCGGCCGACCTTTCGAGGCGAACCATAGCTCCGGGGAGCTTACCCAAAACGGGTAGTTTTCCGAAAAAGCCCCTCTATCACGTATAATCATGCACATTGGGGAGGGAACATGACAGACACACGTACGGGACAAAACGCCGCGCGCGCTTTTAGCGCCCGCAAGCAGACAGCAATCGCCGTTGGGCTGGCGGGTCTTTTGGCATGGCACAGTGCGCTTTCCAACTACCTTTTTGCGCCCTCTGCCGGCATGGCGATTTCGCCACTGTTTATCTCATTTTTCTCGGCATCGCTTCTGGTTGCGTATTGCTACGCGAGCTACCGCGCCGATTCCTCATTGCTTTCGCATGCACGCCTTGCCGCATGGTTCATCGCCTGCATCGTCGCGGGAAGCATCGCGGCATGCCTCGTCGCCGCACGCCTCCTGCCAACATGGGGCATCTACGCCGCAGCCGTCGTTATCGGATTCTCCTGGGCATCATGCGCGTTCTTATGGGCGGGGATCGCGGCGAATTCTTCGCTCGACAACACGTTCCGAAACCTTGCGTGCGCCCTCGTGCTCGCCTCGGCCGCGGACATCTTCTTTATGCACGGCGGAGACATGCGGTCGGCCATTGCTGCGCCCTTCTTCGGCGCGGTGTCGTTGGCAGGCTTTCTCGCAAGCCTCACCGATTCGATCATTCCAAACGACCAGATTCTCGTACGTCCGAAAAACACACGCACCTACATGCACATCGGAGCCGCAGCAACGCTCTTCGCCGGCGCGCTCGGCGTTACCGCCGGAAGCACCGCCCATGCTGCAACCGAAATAGGAATGGCGACCATCAATGGAAACGTAAGCCTCATCGCGCTTGTCACCGGCGTCATTGCGCTGGGGGCATGGCTCGTCTTGCGAGAACGCGCGACGTTCATTGGAGCGCTACGCGTTTTCGTGCCCGTTATCGTGGGCATCATGCTTCTCAACATCATTGCCCTCGACCACGCCCGAATTTGGCTCGCCGCCACGCTCTTCTCGTGGCGACTTTTATGCATAATCATGTTTGGCCTGCTCATAAGCGTCTCAAAACGAGGCGTGGTAAGCCTTGCGCTCATATTTCCCATAGGATGGTCTGTCTTATGCGGAGGCTACGCCCTGGGAATCCTCGTTGGGCAATCGCTCTGCCCCCTTTTTGTGACCGACGACCAAAGCATGTTCGTGGTTGTGGTTGGCGTCGCCATGACAACTATCATTGGCGCCATGCTGTTATTCGGCGGGAATATGGAAAGCCTCATACCCGCAGAACCTTCCTGCAGACCAACGTCCAACGAAGCCGATAGCGAAGCAGCGCGCCAAAGCAAAGTGCCGAGCGAAAACAACAACCCAGTTTCCGACGACGCCGCGAGCCTTTCGCAGGCAATCGAACCCGCTGCCGCCGCGAAATCCAGCGCAGACCCCCTCGATGCCGCCTGCAGCAAGGTCGCCAAAACCTTCCATCTTACCGAGCGAGAGTCGGAAGTCATGATGCTGCTTGTGCACGGCCATACGCGCGCAGCAATCGCGAAGAAGCTCTTCGTCAGCGAAAACACCGTTCGCGCGCACGTGAAATCGATTTACTCAAAACTCAGCGTGCACTCCAAGCAACAACTCATCGACTATATCGAGACAAAAATTAAGGCATAGGCAACCGAGGCGCGCCCAAGCGCACCTGTCCACAAGCCTTTCAAGAGTCTGAGCGGCTCCTTCTAGGAACGCGAGGGAACGCCGGCCGCAGTTGCGCACGACATGGCAATGCCAGCAACCAAAGCGGGGGCGAGCTGCGCCACATCGGGGAAATCGGCGCCGCCAAGACGCGCCGCCGCGATAACGCCGAGCACCAGAATCGCCGTTGCCGCAAGCATGCCGCAAGCCGCAAGGCCTCGACCGCCGCGGGAGCACAAAAGAGACCCCACCAGTGCCGCAGCCAACCACGATATGGCAATCGCCCACATTCCTGGGCTTGTGACCAGCGACAATGCCGCATCCTCCATAGCGCTCGCGCCCGGCATGGCCCCAAACGCGAACACGTTCCAGCCCGTCAAATCAAACGAACCCGCACATGCCAAGCAAAATGCCGAAACCACCGCAAACGCCGTGGCCACAAGAGCATGCTTCGCGCCTAGGAAATACCCCGCGAACAGCGGCACCACCGGCGCGAAACCGAACGCCCCCGCCAGAACGGCCGTTGCCCCCACATTCGCGCACGCATGATGCCGCGCGCCGCCGAGCGCGAGCCACGCCGCACCCGCAAGCGCGAGCGCGAGCGCCAAAAACGGCGACCCCGAAAGTGCGAGCGCTACCACAAGCGCGCCCATGGCAAACGCCGCGCCGGCGCCGGGCCACACGAGCGCCGCCGCAATGGCAACGCCAACCACGCCCCAAAACGCCGGTTCCATGCGCCCGGCAATCGTCATGCACGCGGGAATGTTCGCAGCCGCCTCGAACGCGGCAAACCCGCATACAACAGCCGCGCACAAACGCGCGACCAGCGCCTTCGTGCGCGGCGTCATGCGATCGAACACGCTCAAACCCGCATACGCGCCGCCGCGCCCCGGCAAGAGCGCCGACACCGCGCCGCCTTCTTCATCAAAATCGACTCCGTCGTCGCACGCCTCGCCCACGAGCACCGCAAGCTCGCGCGCGCCTCGCCGCGCGTCGCCCATATGCGGCAGCATAGCATCGGCGAACAGCTCGACCGAATCGAAACGGTCGTCGCGGTCAATCGCGAGCGCGCCAAACAAAGCTTCGTCGATTTCTTCGTTCAAATCGTTACGCACCATGGACGGTACGAACACTTCCGCCTGTTCAATGGCACGTTCGGCCGCATCGAGCCCGGGTACCCGAAACGGGTTTTCGCCCACGAGCATTTCATAGGTGAGCGCGGCAAGCGCCCACTCATCGGTGCGCGCATCGCACGCCTCAAGGCGCATTTGCTCGAGCGGCATATACCCAATAGTTCCACCGGCAGCGCGGCCATATCCCGCCGCATGCGACAGCTGCGACAAGCCGAAATCGGCTACCTTGACCTGGCCTTGCCGATTGATCAAAACGTTATCGGGCTTAATATCGAGGTGAAGCACCTGGTTTTCGTGCGCCGTTTCCAGCGCGCCGGCCACGGCCTCAAACACGCACGTCGCCACGTCGAGCGACAGCGCGCCTTCCTCGCGCATGAGTTCAGTGAGCGTGATGCCATCCATGTATTCCATGATCAAATACGCCTGGGCGCCCGATGCGTCGAAATCGTACACGCCCACGATGTGCGAATCAGACAGCATGGCCGCCGTGCGCGCCTCATCGAGCCCGGGAATTTCACGCGGAGAGCGCGCATCGACGGGCGACGCGTAGCCGTCAAGACGCAGGCATTTAATGGCCACGCGTCGCTGAATGCGCGTGTCCCACGCCGCGAGCACCGTCGCGAAACCACCCGAGCCCGCTTCCTCGAGCGGCCTATATCTGTTCAAGATGAGATTTTGCACGCCACATGGCCTTTCTGTTTTAATGGTTGGCTATTATATCCTTTTTAAGCTCATGTACTAAAACCGCAGAAAGGCTTGAGTCGCCCATGGGATTCTTCTCGAAATTCGAAGGCAAAATGGAAGATACCTTCGAGGGTGCAGCGGGGAAAATGAACAACGCCCCCATCTCGCCCGTCCAAATAATGAAGAAGGCTGAAAAGCAAATGCGTCGCGAGAAAATGGTGAGCGCGGGCCGCGAATTCGCCCCCACGCTTTACACCGTGCTCGTGAATGCCGACGACGACCAACGCCTCTTCGGCTTCTACCCCACGCTCGCGGGCGAAACCGAAACGCGCCTCGAGTCGGCCGCGTCTTCCGAGGGCCTGGCCCTGGACTGCAAGCCGCTCGTGCGCTTCATCGTGGACGAAAGCCTGAAGCACGGTAAATTCGATGTGATCGCCGAAGTGGTGAGCGCGCCCATCATCGCGCAGTTGCGCGACGAAGAAATGCAGCGCTACGGCATGGCGCCCGCCGGCGGCCGAGGCTACGCGCAGCAGCCCCAGCAGCAGCCCGCATACCGCCCGCAGCCGTATGCGCAGCCGCAGCAGCCCGCATACGCGCAGCCCAACCGAAACAACGCTTTCAACCAGGCGCCCGGCTGGGGCGCCGCCGCAGGCACGGCATACGGCGCAGCTCAACAACCTGCCGTAAAGCCGCCGCTGCCTCAGGTCAACGAAGACGAAATCGATTACGACGCAAACTATGGCGAATACACATTCAACAGCGAGAACTTCAGCGATCCCCATGCGCCGGCCAACGTGCCGCCCGTGATTGAGCCCGAGACGCCCGATTACTCAAGCCAGCAGCGCCCCTCGCAGCATGCCGCCCAGCCCCAGGCTGCCCAGGCATTCGCGCAGAGCATTCCGCAACCCCCCGCGCCCGAACCGGTCATTTTGCCCGAACAGGCCCCCGCGTTCCCCGGCGCGTTCCCCGCAACGTACCCCGCTGGCGGCGCCGGCGCATTCCCAGACGTTGCCCATGTCGCCGAAGCCGCAGGCGGCACGCCTGGCATGCCGGGCAATGCGGCCTATGCCGGCGTTCCCGGAACCGTTGCCTTCACCGCGGGTGCCGCGCAGGCGAACCAAATTCCCAATGCCAATGCCGTTCGCGCGCGTCTCATCGACGTCGCATCGAATCGCTCCTACGACCTTGCTACCAACCGCGTGCTCCTCGGCCGCGAAACGGGCAACGACATCGTGGTAAACGATTTGAACGCATCGCGCCAGCATGCGCAAATCGAGTTCGAGCCGCAGGGCGTCTGGGTCATTACCGACCTGGGATCCACCAACGGCACGCTCGTTAACGGCGCGCCCATCACGCGACGCGGCCTGTCCGACGGCGACCGCATCACGCTCGGTATCACCGATTTCATCTTCTCGCTGCGTTAGGAGCCCTTCCGTGATCGACATCGTCCTTTTAGTTGGCCGTCTTCTCTTCGTCGCGCTTTTGTACCTGTTTCTGTTCGCCATCATGAAAACGGGAATTGGCCTAGTGAAAGGCCAGCGCAAACGCGAAAAGGCCTGGGAGGTGTCGGTAGAGCGCGGCCCCAAAGAACTGCGCGGCGTAAAAATGCCCGTACGCGGCCCTGTAATCGTGGGCCGCTCGCCTGGCGCCGACATCGTGGTTGGCGCAAGCTACGTTTCCGCACGCCATGCGCGCTTTTCCATCATGGGCCAAAACCTATTCGTAGAAGATTTGGGCTCAACGAATGGCACCGCCGTGAATGGCCAGCGCATTAGCGAACCCGTGGCCCTCAAGAGCGGCGACATCGTGAATATCGGCGACGTCGCCATGCGAGTGAGGTTTGAATAATGACCGCCGCGAAAAACAACCAGCGTCACGGGCGCCACGCCAAGGTCGAACTGCCCGAATACGGCTCTCGCACCGACGTGGGTCTGGTGCGCGACCATAACGAAGACAGTCTGGCAGTTGCACCCCCCGTTTACGCCGTCGCCGACGGCATGGGCGGCCACGCAGCGGGCGAAGTCGCCAGCGAAATAGCCATTCAAACGCTTATCGAAAACGCGCCGAGCACCGCCGACGGCGATGCGCTCGCGCGCGCCGTGGTCGAAGCGAACCGCGCCGTCATTCGCGCCGCAGTCGACGGGCGCGGAAAACAAGGCATGGGAACCACCATGACCGCCGCCGTGCTCGACGGGGTTCGCCTCGTGGTTGCCCAGGTGGGCGATTCGCGCGCTTACCTGCTGCATCGCGGCAACCTTCAGCGCATTACGCGCGACCACTCGCTCGTGGCCGACATGGTCGAAGCCGGCGAAATCACCGAAGAACAGGCTCGCGTGCATCCCCAACGCAGCGTCATTACCCGCGCGCTTGGAAGCGACCCTCGCACCCTGCCCGATATTTACGAGATGACGCTCGAAGGCGGCGACAGGCTGCTTTTGTGCTCTGACGGCCTTTCATCCATGATTGAAGACGAAACCATCCAAAGTGTGCTTTCCCGCCGCTGCAATCCGCAGCTGTGCGCGAACATCCTTGTGAATGAAGCAATCAAGGCTGGCGGCTTCGACAACGTGACCGCCGTCGTAATCGACGTGAAAGGCGACGAGGAAGCGCGCGCAAAAAAGGCGCGATTCCGCAGCCGAACAGGCGCGATTGTCGGCACGCTTGCGCTTCTCGCCGTGCTCGCCGCAACCGCCTTCGGCTCTTATGCCTATTTGAACCACGTGGCGTTTCTTACCGTTGATTCAAACAACGAAATTGTCGTGAACCGCGGCCTTCCGGGCGAGGTGTTCGGCATCCAGACCTACACGCTCGACCATAAAACCGGCGTGAAAACCACCGAGCTGGACCTTCCGCAGAACACCATCGACAGGCTTTCCGAAAACGGCGGCATGCGCGTCGATTCCGTCGCCGATGCCGATTCGCTCGTCGACACGTGGAAAACGCAAGCAACTTCCGGAAAAGCGCAGGACGATGCCAACGAGGGAAAGGGCGGTGACAAATAATGAGCCGCCGCAATACCGAACTGCTGCTTTTATGCCTGGCGGCGCCCTTCGTGGTGCTGCTGTTCGCCATGGTGCTTATGCAACAAGGCACGGCTCTTTCATTCGAATCGCTCACCGCGCCGCTCGGATTGTTCGCCGCATTCGTGGTAGCGCACATCGCCACGCGCTTCCTCGCGAAGAACGCCGACCCCGCCATTCTGCCCATCACGTTCGGCCTTTCCGGCATCGGCATCGCGTTCGTCACGCGACTCGCGCCCGACTTGGCAGTAAGCCAGATCGTCTGGCTGTTCGTGGGCATCGCATGCATGGTGGCCACGCTGGCTGTGGTGCGCAACATCGACCGATTGTCGCAATACAAATATACGTTCATGGTGCTGGGCATCATCTTGCTGCTCTCCCCCATGATTCCTGGCCTTGGCCAGGAAATTCTCGGCAGCCGCATTTGGCTGAAGCTCGGTCCTTTCAGCTTCCAGCCGGGAGAAATCGCGAAAATCTGCATCGTTATCTTCCTGGCGTCGTATTTGGCGCAAAACCGCGAGATGCTCTCCATTTTCACCGTGCGCGTAGGCCGTTTCCGCGTCCCCGACCTGGGAACGCTTGCTCCGTTGCTGGTGATGTGGGCAATTTCGTTTATCATCGTCGTATTCGAGAAAGACCTGGGCAGCGCGCTTGTATGCTTCGTGCTGTTCTTGGTCATGCTCTATATCGCGAGCGGAAAGAAACTGTATTTGGTGGTGGGCTTCGGCCTTGCCGCCATCGGCTGCGTGTTCTTGTACCAATTCTTCGGCCACGTGCAAATTCGCGTGAATACCTGGCTCGACCCGTTCTCGGACGCATCGGGCAACGGCTACCAGCTGTGCCAGACGCTTTATTCCCTTGCCGACGGCGGCATGGTGGGCGTGGGCATCGGCAACGGCCTTGCCGAGAACATCCCCGTCGTTGAATCCGACTTCATTTTCGCCGCCATCGCCGAAGAAACGGGCTTGCTCGGCGGAGCCGCCGTACTGCTTTTGTATCTGAGCCTGTGCATTCGCGGTTTTGCGACCGCCGCCCGCGCGAAAAGCGACGTGTCGGCCATGATGGCCGTGGGCTGCACCGTGACCATCGTGCTCCAAGCGTTCATCATCGTGGGCGGCGTCACGCGACTCATCCCGCTTACCGGCCTCACGCTTCCCTTCATCAGCCAAGGCGGATCTTCCCTGCTCGCAAGCTTTATCGGCATTGGCCTCCTGCTGCGCTGCGGCGACGAGGGCACGGGCATCAATTCCGAGGTTCGCGACGGCACGAGCCGCATGGCCCCCATTGGCGCGCACGGCTCGCACGGCCGCCCCGCAGAAACGGGCGTGCTCGGCCGCGTTGCGCTGGGCAAGCGCCTTACCAATACCGCGCTCGCGTTCGCACTCATGTTCGCGGCGCTCGTGGCGAACCTCACCTACATCATGGTGTTCATGGCCGACGAATATCAAAGCTACCCGGGCAACAACCACACCCTGTACAAGGAAGCGCGCACCGAACGCGGCTCCATCTCCACATACGATGGCGTCGTGTTGGCCGACAGCGTTCAGGCAGATGATGGCGGATACACGCGCGAATACCCGCAGGGTTCGCTCGCCGCCCACCTGGTGGGATACTACTCGCAGGTTTACGGCGCATCGGGCATCGAGGCCTCGCAGAACAACGCGCTGAAGGGCGATTCGAGCTTCGCAAGCTGGACCGACGTGGTGAACAGCATGGCAGGCATCGAGACGCCTGGCAACGACGTGCGCCTCACGATTAATTCCGAGATTCAGAAAACCGCCGAATCGGTGCTCGAGGGCTACAAGGGCGCCGTCGTGGTCATGAACCCGAAAACGGGCGCGGTGCTCGCCTGCGCGAGCTCGCCCACCTACGACATCAACGACGTCGACGACATATTGGCCCAGGCCGCAAACGGAACCGACACCACGAACGGCGCGCTCATCAATCGCGCCACGAGTGCCGTGTATGCGCCAGGCTCCACGTTCAAGCTCGTCACGCTTACCGCGCTTATCGAAGGCAACCTCGCCACGCCTTCCACCACCGTCGATGCACCTGCGCAAATGACCATCGGCAACGCATCGGTCACCAACGCCGACGACATCGGCTACGGCACCATCACACTCGCCCAGGCCCTCGCCGTTTCGTCGAATACGGCATTCGGCCAGTTCGGCGAAGAGGTCGGCAGCGATTTGCTCGTGAAAACCGCGCAGAAGTTCGGCTTCGGCAGCGCCATCGATACCGATATACCCACCACGGCGAGCCTTATGCCCGACCCCGATGAAATGACCACGTGGGAAACCGCGTGGGCGGCGTGCGGCCAGCCGGTAGGCGAACACGCAAGCCCGGCAGGACCGCAGGCAACGGTGCTGCAAATGGCTATGGTCGCTTCGGCAATCGCCAACGACGGCGTGCTCGAGAAGCCCTACTTCGTTGAAGGCATCTACAACGCCCAAGGCGAGCGCTCCTTCAGCGCAACCCCGAAAAGCCTCGGCAGCGTCATGTCGAGCTCTTCCGCAAAAACCATCACCGAAATGATGGAAGGCGTCGTGAACAACGGCACCGGCGCGGGAGCAAAAATCCAAGGCGTGCAGGTCGCCGGCAAAACCGGTACGGCCGAAACGAATAAGGAATACAACGACAGCTGGTTCGTGGGCTTCGCACCGTCCGACAACCCCTCGGTTGCCGTCGCCGTGCTCATCGAGGAAGGTGTGCATGGCACCGACGAATCGGGGCTTGCAAGCGTGCGTGCGCAGAAGGTGTTAACTTCGGCACTTCAAGCGCAAGGCCTGCTGTAGTTGGAATAGAATGAGGTATTTAACGAAACAGAGCGCTCGGCAATCGAACTAGGAAAACGCACCAGCCGAAAAGCGCTTAGCCATAGGTCCATCCGCGGCGGCGGAAGGTGAGGAGAGAAACGTGATAGGCAGAGTATTCAACGGCCGATACCGCATCACCGAGCGAATCGGCATTGGCGGCATGGCCGAGGTCTACAAGGCCCAGGACCAAACGCTCGGCCGCATTGTCGCGGTGAAGGTGATGCTGCCGCAATACGCAGCCGACCCCGAATTCGCGGCGCGCTTCAAACAGGAAGCCGCATCGGCGGCCAACCTGCAAAGCCCCTACATCGTGAACGTATACGACTGGGGCCATGACGATGGCACGTACTTCATCGTTATGGAATACGTGCGCGGCACCGATTTGAAGAGCGCCATTCTGCAACGCGGCGCCATCAATCAGCGCAAGGTTGCCGAAATCGGCAGCCAGGTATGCCAGGCGCTTTCCGTCGCCCATAACCAAGACATCATCCACCGCGACGTGAAGCCGCAAAACATCATGGTCCAGCCCGACGGCAACGTGAAGGTCATGGACTTCGGCATCGCGCGCGCGAAAAACTCCGTGAAATCGCAAACGAGCAGCGTGCTTGGCACGGCCCACTACATTTCGCCCGAGCAGGCTCAGGGCAAAGAGCTCACCGGCGCCTCTGACATGTACTCGCTCGGCTGCGTGCTCTATGAAGCCGCCACGGGCCAGCTTCCCTTCGACGGCCCCGACGCCGTGAGCGTCGCCATGAAGCAAGTTCAGGAAGAGCCCATGCCCCCTTCGCAGGTCAAACCCGATATTTCTCCCGACCTTGAAGCCATCATCTTGAAGGCGATGGACAAAAACCCCTACAACCGCTTCCAAACGGCGCGCGACATGAAGCAGGCACTCGACGACTTCCTCATGGGACGTCCCGTGAACATCGCTGGTGCGGCGGGCGGCTTCGCAAGTGCTCCCACATCGGTCATGGGTAGCGTGCCCGGCATGGCAGGCGAAGCCGGCGGCACTGCCGTTATGCAGCCCATCGGCAACGATGCGGGTATGAAAACGAACTCGTACCGCGGCGGCAACGACATCGACATGGGCAAGGCGAACAGCAAAAAGCGCGGCCCCCTTATCGCCGTCGCGGCCATCGCGGCAATCGCCGTTATCGCCGCGCTCGCGTTCGCGATAACGGGGGGCCTCGGCGGTGGCGACAAAGTTCCCAACGTGATTGGTCAAACCCAGGAAGCCGCCGTTCAAACCATTGAAAAAGCCGGCTACACCGTAGGCACTGTCACCGAAGACTACGACGCCGAAACCGTAGCGGGTCGCGTGTGCAAGCAAGACCCCGAAGCGGATAGCGACCTCGAAAAGGGCGGGAAAATCAACATCGTCATTTCGAAGGGCGTGAAGAAGGGCTCCATTCCCGGCCTCTCGGGCATGACATCTGACCAGGCCGAAAAGGCGCTGAAAGACGCTGGCCTCAAGGCCCAATACGCCGGCAACGAGGCATCCGACGCCGATAAAGACACCGTGAGCAGGCAAGACCCTGCCGCAGGCAAGGAAGTCGACGAAGGCACCACGGTCAAGTATTGGATTTCCACGGGCCCCGAAGACACGTCGGTGCCTAACGTGGTCGGGTCCGACCAGGCAAGCGCAAAAGCCCAGCTGGAAAGCGCTGGGTTCACCGTGCAGGTTGAAACGGGCGACTACAGCGATAAATACGGCGAAGGCATCGTCATGTCGCAAAGCCCTAATGGCGGCAAGCTTGAAAAGGGCGGCACCGTGACCATCACCGTATCGCAGGGCCAAGACCCCGAGAAGAACAAGGTCACCGTTCCGTCGGTCACGGGCATGAGCCAGAGCGAAGCGATTAACACGCTGCTCTCATACAACCTCGCATACGCGCTCGATACGGCATCCGCCGGCTCGGGAACCCCGGGAACGGTCGCCAAGCAAAGCATCACCGCGGGCAAGAAGGTCGACAGCGGCACCGTGGTCACCATCTATGTCGTTCCCGATTCGTCAGGATCCACGGGCGAGAACGCAAACAATTCCGGCAACTCCTCTAACGCCGGAAGCACGACGAACTAGCAATCAAACCTACAGCTTCAGAGAATGCCCCTCCGCCGAGGGGCATTCTCTTTTTTCAACGCAATCGCACTCTCAGCGACACGACGACAACGACACGACGAGCTTCCCATTTGTCGAAAGCCTCGAGACCACGCTCGAAACCGCGATCGCCGCTCGAAATACCCAACTTCACGCTATATGCAACCCTCGATTCGCCCCTCAAGCGCCGTTACAATAGCGAGCATGGCACACAACGACAACAACTCTCCAACCGCTGCAGCGCCCCTTCCCTCGTGGGGATACAAAGCCATGCTCCTCGGAGCCGCAGCCATTTGGGGCCTCAGCATCTGTATTATCAAAGACACCGTGGCGGTATTCCCTCCTGCCTGGCTTATGGGCATTCGCTTTTTCCTCGCGGGCATTCTGCTCGTCATCGTTTTCCATAAACGAGTCGCGCGATGCCTCAACCATGAAACGCTTATCGCCGGCGCGCTTATCGGACTCGCGCTTGCCCCGGCATATCTGCTCAATACCTCGGGCCTGCAGTTCACCACAGCATCAAAGGGAACCTTCCTTACGGGCACGTATTCGATTATGGTGCCCTTTATCGCGTGGGCCATCTCGAAGCAGCGCCCCACGCGCTACAATATCGCCGCAGCGCTGCTCGCGCTCGCCGGCATTGGATTCATCTCATTTTCCGGAGCGGGCGAAATCTCACTCACGTTCGGCATCGGCGAGGCAATCATGCTCGCATCGGCATTCTTCCTCGGCTTGCATATGGCAGTGTCGGCCCGACTTTCCGATGGACGCGATGCGCTCGTGCTTTCCGCCATTCAGTTCATCGTAGCCGGCCTTGTCGGCATGGCGTGGGGAGCCGCAACGGAAGGCGCACCGAATTTAGCCACGTTTGCCGAGCCTTCAGTATTCGCAGGCATGGTATATCTCGTAGTGTTCGCTTCGTGCGGCGCGCTCTGCTTCCAGAACATCGGCATCAAGCATGTTCCCGCGGCACCCGCCGCCTTACTGCTGTCGACCGAAAGCCTGTTCGGCGTGACATTCGCCGTACTCTTCTTCGGAGACACGCTTACCATCACGGCAATCATCGGCTTCGCGCTTATCGCCTTCGGCATCGCGATAAGCGAAACCTTCCCCTTAAAGAAAGAACGCTCGTAATGCCTCACGACAGAAACCGTCGCCAGGGGGCTCAATTGCGCATGAAGCCGCACACAGTGACAGAAATCGCACCCAAGGGGCCCTTTCTTCGTCGACAGCCAAAAGCAAAACCAACCTGTCCAAAATAAAAGGCCTGGTCACGTCCCATCATGCCTTCGTTCTATTGCCAGCGGCGACTGCAAAAGGGCCCCCTGGACGCACTTCCTGCCAAATCAATGTCGCAACTCGTACAATAGGCAAAGAAAATGAGCGTCGTCACAGCAAGAAACACGAAAGAATACCAATGAAGAAAGAACCACCCGCCCTGTTCTATAAGCTGCTTATTATCGCCGCCACCATAATATGGGGCTTCAGCTTCGTCGTGGTGAAAGATGCCGTCGACGCCGCTCCGCCCGCATGGCTCATGGGCATGCGCTTCGTCGCCACCGCTGCAATTTTGACGGTCGTCTTCCATAAAACGCTGCGTGCGAACTTTGACGCAAGCCATCTTTTTGCGGGCGTCGTGCTTGGCGTGCTCTCGTTTCTCGGCTTCTGGATTCAAACTATCGGCATCACCGACACGACACCCGGACGCAACGCATTTCTTACCGCGACGTATTGCGTCATGGTGCCTTTTCTTTACTGGATTGTGGCGAAGCGTCGCCCCACGGTATTCAACCTGGTAGCCGCCGTCATGTGCATTGCGGGTGTCGGATTCGTGTCGCTCGGTGGCGATTTCACGTTCTCTATGCGCTGGGGCGATGCGATGACCCTGCTCTCGGCCGTTTTTTTCGCCCTGCATATGGTTATGGTGCCCGTTTTCGCAGACCGCCGCGACATCATGACCATCACGATTGTACAAATCGGCACAAGCGGCATATGCGGCATCGCGATTGGCGCGCTCAGCGAACCCACGCCCGCATTTGCGTCGCTCGGCCTCGATTTCTGGATGCAACTCGGCTACCTGGTAGTTTTCGCGTCGTGCTTGGCCATGGTATTTCAGAATGTGGCTCAGGCGAAAATCCCGCCGGCGCAAGCATCGCTTCTGCTCTCACTCGAAAGCGTGTTTGGCGTCGCATTTTCCGTCCTGCTCTATGGCGAAGAGCTCACCTGGATGCTGCTTGCTGGCTTCGCGCTCATCTTCTGCGCCATCGTGATAAGCGAAATATTTCCCAGGCCGAATAAAGAGTGACCCACCACTGGTGAATGGGCGACCCCCTTCTTCACGACCGCGTTCGGTTGCCGCTCCCTACGGTCGCTATGCGCCTCACTGGCTGTGTCCAATATTAGAATGGAGGGCATATTTGAACACAGGCGGTTTGAAAGAAGCGCGGTCGCCCATTCGCCAGCTTCCCAACCTCAGCAGGCAGCCCATCTGCACCCTCATTCGGCCTATCGCCCTCGTGTAATTTTCACCGAGGCATACGCAACAGGAAGCCCAATGGGCGCCCAAGGCTTTTTCAGCTCAACATCAATTTCTTGAATCAGCGGAAACCTATCCAACACGGCGTCGGCCACAGCCTGCGCCGCGCGCTCAATCAGCTTGAACGTTGATGCGCGCAACGTCGCATCAACGAGGTGGCATACCACGCCGTAATCGACGGAATCTTCCAGGGCATCACCCACGCACGCTGCCGAAAAGTCTCCGCGCAACGCAAGGCTCACGATGAATTTCTGCCCCAGCGCATTCTCCTCGGGAAACACGCCGTGGTTCGCGAATACCTCTAAATCGACAATGCGAATCTCATCCATCGTATCCCCTGTTCAGTTTAAATTTTAATGCCAGCATTCATTTTCTCGGGAAGCCAATCGCACCGCTCGCGCACAGCGCAAGCGAAGCATGGGCGCGATACCTTATCGGCCTCGTAAAGAAGTTTCCCCAAAGGCGATGCGTCCTCGCCGAAGCGACGATGCTGCGCAACCGCGGCGACAATGGCGGTTTTTTCGAGCGCGGAAAACCCCTCGATGTCCATCAAGATTTTCGTTGCGACGCGCGCGCCGGCAACCTCATGAGGTTCACCATGCTCATACTGCTCCGCCTTACCCAAATCGTGCAACAGGGCAGCAGCGTAGACCGTTTCTTTTCGGAAGGGCATTTTGCGTTCGAGCACGCGAATGTATGCAATGCGCGCCACGTCGAGAAGGTGGTCGATTCCGTGGCAGCAAAACTCGCGGCCCGCTTCCGCGCGGCGAATTCGTTTCATGTGGTCAATGAAATCGGGGTGGCGGCGAATCGCGTCGACCGCGGGCATGACCTGGTCATTTCCGCAAATACCGCGCAGCTCGAGCTCTTGTTCACGCGCGATCATCGCCGCAGTCTTCGGCATGGACGAGCCGACGGATGTCGCGCCCACGGGCAAGACCTCGGCGACGGAAACCCCGCCGCCCGAAGCCTGCAAAGGCGCAGGGATATGGGAATCGATCGCGAGCGGGTTGACCGGACCCTCGAAGCCCTCGAGCGTAACGGGGTCAGACGAGCTTGGCGCCGACAAAGCAGGAGCCTCGCTGCGCGATTCATGCACAACGCGCCCCGTGCCGGCCTCGCGTTCGGTCACTTTGAATCGTTCGGTTTTATCGGGCCTCGCCATGCTCGCCTCCCCGGCTCAAACGCCAATGAATAACAATCGCCTTGCTGCGCAAGGCTCAACGCGGCGCCTATGCGCCGCCTTGGCTATTTCCCAATCAGGCGGAAAAATTCGTCCACTAGCGCCTGGTCGTCCTCGAACGCGCCACGCTTGGCCAGCGTCGCCGTCGATGCTCCCGGTTTGCTCACGCCGCGCATCGACATGCACATATGCTCGCCTTCAACCATGACGATCGCACCCTTCGCGCCCAAATCGTCCATAAGCGCATCGGCGATTTGCGAAGTCAAGCGCTCTTGCAGCTGCAGGCGACGCGAAAAAACCTCGACCGTTCGCGCAAGCTTCGAAAGCCCCGTTACGCGACCGTTGGGAATGTATGCCAGATGCACCTTGCCATAGAACGGAAGCAAATGATGCTCGCACAGCGAATAGAACTGAATGTCGCGCTCGACGACCATATCGTCGGAATCAATCGAGAACGTCGTGGACAAATGCTCCGATGCCGATTCATCCATGCCGCGACAAATCTCGGCATACATACGCCCCACGCGCTGAGGCGTTTCAAGCAGCCCCTCGCGCTCAACGTCTTCCCCCATGCCCTCGAGCAAGAGGCGGACAGCCTGTTGGATTTTCTCCTGGTCGACCACGTTTTGGTTCCCGTCTTTTCGCAAACAACAAAAACGCGCCCGAAGGCGCGTCGGTTCAATGTGCCCATTATAAAGCCGCTTGCGCGGAATGCGTCAACGGCTCGAAGTTTCTTCAAACGAGCGACAGCGGGTTACCCATTTCCAAATAATAAAAACGGGTGGCGGCAAACCGCAACTTCAAACGAAGAATTGGCTCACCGCCACCCGATTTCACCAGGCGAATAGATTCTTACTGCGCCTTATACGGAACCATAGCCTCCTCGTCGCCGTTCGCTTCCTCAAGACGCTTGAAGAAGTCCTTGGTTTCGCGAACAACCACGCCCGAAAGCACAATCAGAGCGATCATGTTAGGAATAGCCATGCACGCGTTGAAGATGTCGGCGATGGTCCACACAGCGGCAACCGTCATGTACGGGCCTGCGAACACACAGGCGATGTATGCCCAGCGATACACCTTCACGGCCTTCTTCGAACCGTTGCTGAAGTACTCGAGGCAGCGCTCGCCGTAGTAGTCCCAACCAAGAATGGTGGTGAAGCCGAACAAGGCCAGGCAGAGCATGAGCACAAAGCTCACGGCCTCGCCGGGAATGAACGGCAAGCCAGTCTGGAATGCAGCAGTGGTCACAGCAGCGCCTTCGAGGCCGGGAAT
The DNA here is from genome assembly GCA_934661005.1 of uncultured Slackia sp. GTDB lineage: Bacteria > Actinomycetota > Coriobacteriia > Coriobacteriales > Eggerthellaceae > Slackia. The sequence goes on along the minus strand of CAKUIK010000008.1, from coordinate 6,312 downwards.
CTGATACGCGCCCGTCATCACAAGCGCCAAGCCGGTCATGGAGCACACGACGATCGTGTCCAGAAAGGTGCCCGTCATAGAAACCAGGCCCTGACGCACAGGCTCTTTGGTCTGAGCAGCGGCAGCGGCAATAGGGGCGGAACCGAGGCCGGCCTCATTGGAGAAAATACCGCGCGCGATACCCTTCTGCATAGCAATGATAATCGCACCCAGGGCGCCGCCAGCGGCGGCACGCAGGCCGAACGCGCTCTCGACAATCGTGACCAGAGCATCGGGCAGGGCGGTGATGTTCACCGCAATGAGCACCAAAGAGAAGCCCACATAGACGACCACCATAATGGGAATGATCTTCTGAGCGACGCTCGAGATGCGCTGCAGGCCGCCGATTACGACGAGGCCAACGAAAATGGCAACGACGAGCGAACCGATAACCGTAGCGAGCGAATACTCCATGCCGAAGAGGCTCACCGTATGGGCCATGTCCGGGTCAAAGAAGCCGGTGATAGCCGAGTTGATGGAGTTCACCTGGGTGAAGGTACCAATGCCGAACAGACCGACGCACATTCCGAAGAAAGCGAAGATTTTCGCAAGCCAGCGCCAAGAAATCTGCGGCAGGCGCTGCTTCATGCCGCGCTCGATGTAATAGAACGGGCCGCCAAGCACGTGGCCATCCTTGTCGATGCTGCGGTACTTCACGGCAAGCAGGCCCTCAGAATACTTCGTTGCCATTCCGAACAACGCAGCAAGCCACATCCAAAACATCGCACCCGGGCCGCCAGCGACAATAGCCGTCGCAACGCCCACGATGTTGCCAGTGCCGATAGTAGCCGAGAGCGCCGTGCACAGCGCGCCGAAGCTCGACACCTCGCCATGGGCGTCTTCGCCCTTTTCATTCTTCATCATGTAACGAAGCGCACGGGGCAACTTGGAAAACTGCAAGCCATGCAGACGCACGGTCAGCAAAATGCCGCCGGCCAAAATGAGGACCATAAGCGGCACGCCCCAAATGAAATCGTCGATGGCGACCAAAATGCTGTTCACCGTGGCGAAAAACTGTTCCACAACTCTTCCTTTCTTCATTCCGCATCGCGAAACGTCCGACTATATAACGCCGCACGCGATACGCTTTCAGAAAGCATGAAGGGCCTTGGATATGGAGAAATGCAAACAGGGGATGAGCCGTTGCAGGAATACGCGTACACGAAAGCCTGCAACAAGCTGCGAAGCTGCTCTGTCCTTTTGCCTGAGAGTTTCACGCCGCGCGATCATGGGTTTCGCGGCGCTTGCCCCTTCGGCACCCAAATGTTTGGGATTCTCCAGAGGCCCCTAACGCGTCCAGTCTCGGCCGGGAAAGCTTCGATTCAAGACGTATCGACGGGGTAGCGCTATGCACTTGTAACCTTGGAGGATTGAGAAGAGCGACAAGAGAGAGGAAAAAGCTGACCTCAATCCCTCAAGGTGCTGACGGAGACTATAGCACTATCGCACGCTACAGTGGAACAGTTTTTTTCAAAAAGGTTTCAAGGAAGCATAGAAGCTTGACAAGTACGACCGCCCGATCGAAAGCACCCGCCTATGGATGCCCGAAATCGCACACGCGAAGCCCCTTCCACTTCCCTGCAGTCGGCACTCGCCGATGTCGTATACTCGGCATATCGACTTTCGAAACGCAGCCAAGGAGCGGCTATGGCTTACAACAACTTCTCACCCGAGTTCATAGAACGCTGGAATGCCGACAGCGTAAACGGCATCTCCAACCCCTATCGCTGCGCCAATGAAAACGCCATACGGCGCAACCCCAGGCGAGACATGTCGCAACGGCTGCACCGCCCCCCGTTCTGCCGAGACATCGACAAGATCCTCAACGTTCCGCCCTACAATCGCTACGCTGGCAAAACCCAGGTGTTCAGCTTCGTGCGCAACGACGACATCTCGCGACGAGGCCTGCACGTACAACTCGTCGCCCGCACGGCGCGCACCATCGCGCGTATGCTGCGATTGAACGAAGACCTCACCGAAGCCATCGCCTTGGGGCACGACTTAGGGCATACGCCTTTCGGGCATGCGGGCGAGCATATTTTGAACGACCTCTATCACGCCGACACGGGGCGCTATTTCAACCATAACGTCCACAGCGCGCGTGTGCTCGACCATCTCTACGCTCGCAACGTGAGCCTGCAAACGCTCGACGGCGTGCTGTGCCACAACGGCGAAAGCAGCCAAAAATCGTTCTATTTGGGCACCACGCATTCTTTTGAAGATTTCGACGCCCGCATGGAGACATGCTATATCGACGAGGCGGCCATTGGGCATTTGCGCCCCAGCACGCTCGAAGGATGCGTCGTGCGCATCTCCGATATGGTCGCCTACGTCGGCAAAGATCGCCAAGACGCCATGGGCGTTGGCGCGCTGGAATCGGACAAGCATTTTACGGCGGGCCCCATGGGCGTTATGAATGCCGAAATCATCAATAACCTCACCGTCGACATCGTTGAGCACAGCTATCTTTGCGACCACATCGAAATGAGCGACGATGCCTTCGCGGCGCTCAAAACCGCTAAAGCAGAAAACTACGAGCGCATTTACCTAGCTGGCGACCAGGGCGATATTTACGAAGAAGAAATTCGCCCCATGTTCGAGGAACTCTACGAACAACTGCTTCGCGATCTGAAGGCGAACAACGAAAGCTCCCCGCTCTTCAAGCATCACATCGAAAAGATTGAGCGACAGCGTCGCCTTTACGACGACGACGCGCCCTACCGAAAGGAAGAGCCGCACCAAATCGTCGTCGATTATCTCGCAGCGATGACCGACGAGTATTTCCTGGCAGCCCACAAATTCATCTGCCCCCACAGTAGCCACCACGTCGAATTCCGCAGCTACTTCGACGGCATCGACTACCAGCGAGCATGATTGCGTCAGCATAGGCAATATAGGCTTCGGCTGCCTGGCATGCGGATACGCAAGATTCCGCACGAGCCGAACGTGCCAGTGGCACGTTCGTGCGAGCCAGGACCTGCCCGAAGCGGAGCCGCGTGTCAGGCAGCCGAAGCCGAACAGCAGAAGAGGCCGGGCGAACCCGGCCTCTTCTGTATCGAACTCTTACGCCGCAGCGTCTTTCTTGTTCATGATCTTCGCGATTACGACGAAGCCGCCGCACGCCAACGCAATGGTGACGGCCAACGGAATCCACGGGCTGCCCATGATGCCCGCAAGGACATAACCGATAGCGCCCGACACGAACACGATAGATGCGTACGGAATCTGCGTTGACACGTGCGCCATATGGTTGCACTCGGCGCCGGCAGACGAAAGAATCGTCGTGTCGGAAATCGGCGAGATATGGTCGCCATACACCGCACCGCCGAGAGTCGCGCCGATGGCGACCAAGAACAGCGGGTCGCTTGGGTCGAACACGCCAACGACGATAGGCAGGATAAGCGCGATGGTGCCCCAGCTCGTGCCCATAGAAAAGCCGATGAATGCCGCAACCAGGAAAATAGCGAACGGCAGCAGAGCCAGGCTTACGCCCAGGCCATTCAAGAAGCCGCTCACAAACGGACCCGTACCGATCATGTAACGGCATACGCCGCCGAGCGACCAAGCGAGCACGAGGATCATAATGGCCCCAACCATGGAGCGCACGCCTTCGGCGACGCCTTCCATGTAGCCCTGAAGCGTGCACAGACCGCGAGGCAGATACATGGCAGCAGCAACGACCAGCGCCACGAACGAACCGATGCACAAGCCAGCAACGGGATTCTCGCCAACGGCGGTCGCGAACTCGACGCCCTCGAAGAAGCCGCCCATATACAGCATGCCCCAAATGGAGAACACGATCAGAACGAGAATAGGCACAACGAGGTCGAACACCTTGCCCTTCTCGGACACTTCCATTCCCTTGAACTGAGCTTCGGCCTTATTCGCCTCAAACGCCTCGGCGAGCTCGGTCTCTTCCGCAATAACAGTCGCAGGCAAATCGTGCGCGGTCTGCGGGTTATTCTTCGCGGCAATTTTGGCGGCAGTGCGCTCAGTGGCAACGCTCAGGCGCGTATCGCCCTCGACCTCGTTGGGATTGGTAATAACCTTGCCTGGGTTTGCGGCAGCAACTTCCTCGGCCTCGGCGGAACCATACTTCGCGGCAGCCTCTTCGGCCTTCTTCATGGGGCCAAAGTCCAAACCGATGAATGCAACGAAGAACACGAATACGATAGTGCCAAGCGCGTAGAAGTTATACGGGATTGACTGAACGAACAGGTTAAAGCCGTCATCGCCCAGGTAGCCGCCAACGGCAACAGCCCACGAAGACACCGGGGCGATAATGCACACTGGCGCCGCGCTCGAATCGATAAGCCATGCGAGCTTTTCGTGGCTCATGCGGAAGCGGTCGGTAATAGGACGCATAACCGCGCCAACCGTGAGGCAGTTGAAATAGTCGTCCACGAAAATGAGAATGCCCAAAACGGCGGTCATTACGCGGGCGAGGCGAGCGCTCTTCACGTGCTGAGAAACCCATGCGCCATATGCGCGAGAGCCGCCGGCAATGGCGATAAGCACGACAAGCGCACCCAGCAACGCCAAGAACAGCAGCAGCGCGCCGTTGTTGGCGATTTGCTCACCCATCATTTGGGGAACCAGGCAGAACGCGTCAACGAGCGAACCGAACCCAACGCCATCGATGGTAAAGGTATAAATGACCATGCCAACGAAAACGCCGATTGTAAGGGAGGAATACACCTCCTTCGTAAGAAGCGCCAAACCAAGCGCCAAAAGCGGGGGCACAATAGACCATATGCCCGTGTCAATGAGCGCAAAACCTTCCATTATCCACTCCTTCACAAGTGGACGCGCTTTCACCTCTTCCCAAAATGCCCGGCAAACCGGAACATCGGCGAAAGCGCGCCCGCTCAACATATGTAGAGAAGAGTATACCCCGCCTTCATAAGACGGGGTATAGAAGAAGCCAATTATATGGGAGCGGTTGAATAATCAGGGAATACGTTCCCTTTCGCCGCAAAAGGAGCAGTTGTGAGCATATTCATCCAGCGCATATGGAATGCCTCGTTGGGGAGACGGGCGCGAAGCTCCGGAGCTTATTCCAGGCCAAGATCAAGCAAAGCGTTGGCATTGCGATACAAAATGTCTCGCAGCTCATCATCGGTCAGACCAATGTGGGCAAGCCTCGTCAAAAAGTCCGCCGTATCCTCCCAAGGGGAATCGGTGCCGAACAAAATGCGTTGAGTGCCATACCCTCGCACAATACGAAGGAAATCTTCGTTCGAGATATGGCCAATCTGAAACGCCGTATCCATATAACCCGGCCATTCAGGATGCAACTCTGGTGGATGGGTAAAATCGGGCGCGCTTCCGCCCAGGTGAGCCAAAACCGTGCGCTCGTAAGGGAATTTATTGAAGAACCGGTCGATTTCAACAGGCGAGCAATCCCAATCGGGGCCAACCGTCGGGTAATCGATGCCCGAGCCTGTGTGGAACAAGATAACCATGTTCTCTTCAATCGCAGCCTCGTAGATGGGAAACATCTTCGGGTCGCTCATCTTGAAATGTTGGTTGACCGGATGCAACTTCATGCCCTTGAAGCCCAGCTGCGCGCAACGATGAATCTCAGCAACGGGGTTTTCCATGTCGCGCACCACGCTCATAAAAGGCACGATATCGGGGTCGTTGGTATAATCGCGAAGCCAATCATTGAATTGCGGAACCTGACGAGGATTCGTGGGCACGGGCAGAATCACCGATTTTGTGACGCCAAGCTCGCGCTTGCGCTCTCGAACGCCATCGAGCGTGCCAGGGTTGAATGCCGTTGCGCCAAAGTTATCGCCGAAATACGAGCGCATACGAGGAGCGAAACCATCCACCCATGCATGCGTATGAATGTCAACGATAGGGCAATCGGGCAAAACCCCCGAACCTGTCCCTTCGGTTGGACGGGAATAACGATAATGCCAAATCGGCCAACCGTTCGCTTCCGGATGATCCGCATCGTTCAGATGTTTTTCATCTTCCAATATCGCTTTCGCCGGCGTCCATCCCTGATCAGGATACAAACGCTTATGAACCTCATGTACTTCCCAGGTCATTGCCATCCCCTAACATTTCACTAAGGGAAATAGTATTCAATTCCATGAAACAAGAAACGGACGAAAAGCGATTTCTGCCCAAAAACGAAGAAAGGGGCCTAAGCCCCCGAAAATAGAAAGGGACCTTTCGGCCCCATGAAATGCGGAAGCGCCCTGCATGAGCGCGACGCCCTGTCCTCCCGCAGCCTGGCGCTGCAGTACTTTCGGCGAAGGC
>CAKUIK010000007.1 GCA_934661005.1 uncultured Slackia sp. | reverse complement strand
CATCCACAGTATCCGGTTCTCAAGGTTCCCGGCGGGGCTTTCCGCCCGCCGTGCGCTTCGCGTTCCCGCTTGGCGCAGGAATGTATATTACGGACTTGGACTCATAGGGTCAAGGATTAATTTACCTTTTGGTCGAAAAGTTTTTGCATAGGCCTGATATTTAACAATAAATTCTTCTATTTAGCCTGGTAGATTCCTTTAGTTTCTCTTCTCCTCCTTACAACTTGAGATGTGAACGCCTCTTCATAAGTTCCCAACTGTGCCTATTTCTTTCTATAAAGAAATATGGCCAGCACCCTTCAGCGCCAGCCATATTCGTATCTATATATGTATTGTCTTAAACCTGCAGACTCATAAGCCGCCTATTGCACATTAGACATAGAAGAGAATGTCGTCGTATGTGGGCACTGGCCAATAATCAGCAGCAACAAGTTCCTCCATGGCATCAACCGCCGCACGCAAGGTTGCCATCGCGGGAACAACTTCGTGAGCATAGCAGTTCGCTTCTTCCTGCGGGTCCTCAATGGCTTCCGCCTTTTGATGCGCAGCATCGAGCGCCTTGATAGAGTCGTTGATAGTGGTAATGCCGTTGCAGAGCTTGTTCAGCGTGTTGAGCTCGCACTGCATGGCGCTCTCGATGCCAATGCCCTTCACCGTTTCGAGGCCCTTCGCCACTTTCGTCGCATACGCGCTAATGACGGGACGATAGGTGCGGCGCGCTTCACGAATCATCGTGGTTGCCTCGATGTTGAGCAACTTGGTGTATTTCTCGAGCTTCACGTCGTAGCGGCTGCGCACTTCAACTTCGGTGAGCACGCCGAGGCTCGTGAACAACTCGATGCTCTTGTCGGAAACGAAGCACGGCATAGCGTCGGCCGTAGTCTTGTAGTTGCACAGGCCGCGTTTCTCGGCTTCAACATGCCATTCGTCAGCGTAACCATTGCCCGAGAACAGAATGCGCTTGTGCTCGTTGAGCACCTTCTTGCAGTATGCAAGCGCAGCCTCACCGAATTCTTCAGCAGAAACGCCCTCGAGGGCATCGGCGAATTTCTGGAGCGACTTGGCCACGGCGCAATCGAGCACCATGTTGCAGTCGGACGGATTGGCTTCAGAGCCGAGCGCGCGGAATTCGAACTTGTTGCCTGTGAAGGCAAAGGGGCTTGTGCGGTTGCGATCGGTGTTGTCCTGCTTAATCTTCGGCAACACATCGGCGCCCAAGTCGAGCATGCCGTGCTTCGCGTGCACCGACGCCTTGCCATCGGCGATTTTTTGCACGACCTCGGTCAGCGCATCGCCCAGGAAGATGGAGATAATCGCCGGAGGCGCTTCATTTGCGCCCAAACGATGGTCGTTTCCACAGCTCGCGACACTCATACGCAGCAGGTCCTGATAATCGTCGACCGCTTCGATGACCGCCGTGAGGAAGACGACGAACTGCAGGTTGTCTGCGGGAGTTTCGCCGGGATCGAGCAGGTTCTCGGACTCGGTGCCGATGGACCAGTTGTTGTGCTTGCCGGAACCGTTGATGCCGTCGAAGGGCTTCTCGTGAAGAAGGCATACCAAACCGTGGCGCGAAGCAAGGAGCTTCATCTTCTCCATCATAACGAGGTTATTGTCGATTGCCTCGTTCACCTCGGCATACACAGGCGCAAGCTCGTGCTGGCACGGCGCGACCTCGTTATGCTTGGTTTTTGCGGGAATTCCAAGCGCCCACAGCTCATCGTCGAGGTCTTTCATGAAGGCCGAGACCGTGGGGCGAATGGCGCCGAAATAATGCTCTTCAAGCTCCTGGCCCTTGCACGGCGTATTGCCGAACAGCGTGCGACCAGTAATTACCAGGTCTTTGCGACGGGCGTAGTCTTCTTTCTTAATAAGGAAGTATTCCTGCTCATTGCCCACGGAAGGCACGACCTTTTTCGGGGTTTTGCCGAACAGCGCCAGCACGCGCTTGGCTTCGCGGTCGAGAGCGGTGATGGAACGCAGAAGCGGCGTTTTCTTATCGAGCGCTTCGCCGGTGTAGGAGCAGAATGCCGTGGGGATGCAGAGGACTTCGTCCTTGATGAATGCGGGGCTCGTGGGATCCCATGCCGAATAGCCGCGAGCCTCAAACGTTGCACGCAGACCGCCATTGGGGAAGCTCGACGCGTCGGGCTCGCCCTGGATGAGCTCTTTGCCCGAGAACTTCTCGATTGCAGTTCCGTCATGGTTCGGCTCGAGGAAGCTGTCGTGCTTTTCGGACGTAATGCCGGAAAGCGGCTGGAACCAATGCGCGTAGTGCGTGGCGCCGTGCTCGATCGCCCACGATTTCATCGCATGTGCGACGGCATTCGCCACATCGAGGTCAAGGGATTCCCCGTCTTCGATGGTCTTGTTGAGCTTCTTATATATGTCTGAAGGGAGATACTGCTTTCGCACGTGGTCGGAAAAAACCAGGGTGCCGAAACGCTCAGTAAGCTGGGACATACGGGCCTCCTCGCTTCGCGGCCGCTTGCGCGACCACCTTTGCTTTATGTGACCCTTCCACCTTATGGGCGCTGTGTTTCGCTTGGGTTACGCGGAAGTTTCGCTCTTTGAAACTCACGCAACGCTTGCCTTGGAGCGATGCGGCGAGGACGGCTTGATCGTTTGCTGCGCAGATGCGTCCTTCGCGTTTCTGGCGCATTGAGGAGAAATGGATCAGGCGGCCGAAAACAAAAAGGCCGGCATGCGCCGACCTTTCTGTTCGATATTACATGCCCCCCATTGCCATAATGGCGACGGTGGGAATTCCCAATGCCAGCACCAAAATGATGCACACGACAACCGTGAAAATCTTCTTGGTGCGCTGCGCCGCCTCGCGACGCTTTTGCTCCTGCAGCTCGCGCTGACGAGCGGCTTCGACTTTTGCGGCCTTTTGCTTGGCCGTAAGCTTCTGACCCATTCGTTAATCCCTCAGCTTTCCGCGAATCTGCATGCCGCGCTCGCGGGCCTCGGTAGGATTGATGAGCATTTCCCACTTATTGCCGCGCACGTCCCACTTGCTTCCGCGCTCATAGACCGGCTTGCCGCCGACCATGGTAAACATGACATCGGCCGCAGCGCCGCCCTCGACAACCGCCGTAACGGGGTCAACGAGCGGGGTTTGACGAGAACCAGACAAATCGACCACCGTGATGTCGGCGCGCTTGCCCGGCTCGAGGGTTCCGATTTCATCTTCCATGCGCAATGCGCGTGCGCCGCCGATAGTGGCGAGCTCGAGCATGGTTTTCGCGGTAAGGAACACATCGCGATCGACCGAACGGTGAATGAGCATGCCCAGTCGCATCTCGATAAACATATCGGAAGAGTCGGTTGCGGCAGGCGAATCGGTACCCAAGCCAACGCGAATGCCCGATTTGAGGAACGTGGGCAACGGCGCCAGGCCCATGCCGAGCTGCGCGTTGCAGCGCGTATTCACCGAAATGGCCACGTCGTGCTCTTTGAGCTTGGCGATGTCGTTGTCGTCAACATGCACGCAATGCGCCGCAAGCACATCGTGGCTATTGAAAGCGTTCCAGTTGAGCGCATAGTTGACGGGGGTTACGCCAGTCGGAAGCCACATGGGGCGGTCGGTGAGCGCGTCGCCGCCCGTTTCGATGCCACGCACCGACAGGGGCGTAGAGCCACGCATGATGTAGCTATATTCCTCGTAGCTGCCAGCCACATGCATCGCAACGGGAAGGTCAAGCTTTTCGGCGGCCTCGTTCACCTTGCTGAAAATAGTGGGGTGGCACGCATGCAGGGCCTTCGGCGCAATGCCGATTTCCATGCGCTCAGGGTCGGCAACCGCACGCCAGCGCTCGATATCGGCAACAGCCTCTTCGATAGCGGTATCGACCTGCGATTTCGAGGTCGCGCCAACGCTGCGGTAGAACTTGCCGCGCAAGCCGACATCTTGGGCTGCCTCAAACGACGCGCCCGTGCTCGTGAAGTCGGCAACTGTGGTTACGCCACCGGCGATCATTTCCATGCCGCCAATAACCGCAGAATCGTAGCGGTCGTCACGCGACATCATGTCGGCCTTGGCGTGCTCGGTCACAAGCCATTCGGCATAGGGCACATCGTGCACAATACCGCGCAGTGCGGTGTACTCGAGATGGGTATGGCAATCGACGAAACCCGGCATGATCGCGCTTCGACCGAAGTCACGCACTTCCTCCTGTGGATAGTGCGCCTTCATGCGCTGCGCGCCACCGACCTCCACGATTCTTCCGTCGCGGACGAGCACTGCGCCATCATCGATGGGCTCGCCTGCAATCGGGATGATATGTTCGGCACAGAGTAGCATGGTGAACATAATAGCATCATGGATTCGGCTATACTTTGCAGCCGAGCAAAATCACGGTACATGGCAAAAGTCATCGCCGTTTTTTACTGAATGGAAACAAGCGCGCCGCTTTTTCGCGACGCCCATGAGAAAGAGGACCTATGAGCAGCGAAGCCCAGCATGCCGAAGAACGCGTGGTCGACACCGCCACCGGAGCCGAGGCGCCCGCCGAAATCTCGGAAGAGCGCGTGCAGCATATCTTCAGCAATATCGCGAAGCAATACGCGCGATTCAACGCAGTATCGAGCTTCGGACTTTTCAAGAGCTGGCTGCGCAAAACCGTCGACGCGGCAAACCTCACGCCCGAAAGCGATCTGCTCGACTTGGCGGGCGGCACGGGCGATGTGAGCTATATGGCGGCAAGCCGTCGCCCTCCCGCGCACATTCAGCTGACCGACTTCGTGCCCGAAATGCTCGACGTTGCTCGCGAGCGCCAGGCGGCGGGGGCCGCATGCGGCGTTCCGATCGATTTCGAAGTTGTCGACGCGCAAGAGATTCCCTACGCCGACAACTCGTATGATGCAGTGACCATGGCTTATGGCATTCGCAACATCCCCGACCGCATGAAAGCGCTGCGCGAGGTGCATCGCGTGCTCAAGCCCGGCGGAACGTTCGCGTGCCTGGAATTCTCCACCCCGCCGAACGCAGTATGGCGCTTCCTTTACCACATCTATCTGAAGGTCATGATTCCTTTCTGGGGGCAGGTGTTCACGCATGATCGCCCGAGCTTTGTGTACTTGGCCGACTCGATTCGCGCGTTCCCCGACCAGGAGCACTATGCCCAAATGTTGCGCGATGCAGGATTCAAGGACGTGAGCTGGAAGAATTACGCCGGCGGCATCGTAGCCGTACATACAGGGAAGAAATAATCAACTGGGCTTGGCCGGAGAACATGCACTTTCGCTTCGATCGAGTCCAGTTCGCGACGAAGGCGCCACCGGCGCCTTCTGCTTGTACGGAATCTATCGGAATCGCACGCCCCTCGGCCAAGCCACGAAACCTTCCCCCTTTGGCAAGGCGTTTCGCGACCCAAAGGGGAAGCAAAGGTAGATTTACTAAAAAAGCCCGCTCGATTGAGCGGGCTTTGTTTTTAGTGGGCGTGTTTGACTTGCCTTATTCCGCGCCTTCGGCATCGAAAAGGGCGTCGATAGAGACGGGGGCCGCCGCGCCACCGACCAAGTTTCCGCCAAATTGCGCAAGCAAACGCTTCGCCGAAGCGATATCGACCAGGCGCTCCGCATGGGTCGTCATATTGCGAACGCGCGCTTTGCCCGCAGCAAGCTCATCGGGGCCGAGCACAATAACCATGCGAACGCCAAGCTTGTCGGCCATCTTGAACTGGCTCTTCAAGCTCTTGCCCTGATGATCCATCTCGACCGAGAGGCCGGCATCGCGAGCGGCACACACCAAATCGAACGCCGTGGCGCGAACCGACGGATCAACGCAAGCGATATAGCCATCGACGCGCTTCGGAGAATCGGCGAGTGTGCCGGCTGCTTCAAGGGCAAGCACCATGCGCTCAAAGCCAAGAGCGAAGCCGAGGCCCGGCGTGGGACGGCCGCCCTCGATTTCGGCGAGCTTGTCGTAGCGCCCGCCGCCGCCGATGGCGCTCTGCGAGCCCATGCCTTCAACAACCTGCACCTCGAACACGGTGCGCGTGTAGTAGTCGAGACCGCGTACAAGCGTGGGGTCTTCGATGTATTTCACGCCAGCAGCATCGAGCAGGGCCTTGACCTGCTCATAATGCTCGCGGCAATCGTCGCAAAGATGGTCGGTGATTTTCGGAGCGCTCTCCATCACGTGCGCGCACGCTTCGTTCTTGCAGTCGAACGCGCGCAGCGGATTCGTGTCGGCGCGGCGACGGCACTCTTCGCACATCTCGCTTTCGTGATCCAAGATGAACTGACGCACCGACTCACGATAGGCGGGGCGGCAGTTGTCGTCGCCCATGGAGTTGATGAGCAGGCGCGTTTTCTCCATAGGCACGCCCATCTTCTCGAAGAAACGCATGAGCATGATGATCATTTCGGCATCGGCCGTGGGCTCGGTAGAGCCGAGGCACTCGGCGCCAATCTGGTGGAACTGACGCAAGCGGCCCTTCTGGGGACGCTCGGCGCGAAACATGGGGCCGGCATAGAACAGCTTCGCGGGGGCAGCGCCCTGCTCGACGAGGTTATGCTGGACCACGGCGCGCACCACGCCCGCCGTACCTTCGGGACGAAGCGAGAGCTTCTGCTTCGATTTCAGTTTGGAATCGTCGCCTTCGGCAAGCGCGCGCTTGTAGTTCTCGCCGCTGCGCACGACGAACATTTCCTTGCCAACCACATCGGTCGCTTCGCCAATGCCGTGCGTAAACACATCGGTGATTTCGAAAAGCGGCGTGTAAATGGGCTCGTAACCATACGTGCCAAACAGTTTTGCCGCAGAATCGACCGTCGAGCGCCACAGGCGCGCGGCGGCGGGAAGCATGTCAGCGGTTCCCTCGGGTGCGTTGTAAGCCATGAAATGTCCTTCGTCGTGCAGGTGTTTCCTGAAAAAAGGATTGTATCACCACCCTGCCGCACGCCGTACACCCCACGCAACGCTACCGCGAAAGAACACGCTTGCCGCAGTCGCTACTTGCGGCCGTAGTGCTCTCGGCCGGTTTGGGCGCCACGGGCATCACGCAGATGGGCCACCACTTCGTGGGTACGACCGTCATTTTTGCATCGGTCGATTTCGGCGAGGGATTCCTCATCGAACGAATCGCGCATGGCGCGAGCGCCGCGACGAGCTTCGGCCCCATCGTGCGTCACGTTTTCGCCATCGGCCGGCAGCGCAACGAACGCTACACCCGCGCTTGCGCTGCGACGCGCCTCGACGAGCAGCAGCAAGAAACCAAGAACGCCCGCAACCGTCGATGCCAAAAGAACCGCGGCCTTTGCTGTAGTAACCGCAAGCTCGGAATCGTACGCGAGATTCGCCACGAAAATCGCCATGGTAAAGCCCACGCCGCCCAGCACCGCCGCGCCAGCCATGTGGCGCCAGTTCACGTTTTCAGGCAGACTGGCAACTTTCAACTTCACAACGATGAAGCTGAAAAGCAGAATGCCCACGGGCTTGCCGGCAAGCAGGCCGAAGAACACGCCAAAGAATACCGGGCTCGCGAACACGGCACCCATGTCGGCGCCGGCGAGCGAAACATCGGCGTTCGTCAGGGCGAAGAGCGGCAAAATAGCGAAATACACCCATGGATACAATTTATGCTCGAGGCGCGTAGCGGGAGGGATGACCAGGCGCGACACCGACGAGAGGTTGCTCACGTTGCGAATGTAGTCTTTCTGGCCGAGCACCGGCTCATTGGGGTCGAACGCGTTTTCCGCTTGACGGATTTTCTTATCGGACCAGGCAACGAAGCCTTTCAGATTGACGCGCGAGCCAGATGGGATGGTGAAGGCAAGCAGCACGCCCGCGATAGTCGAGTGCACGCCGCTCGAGAAAACGCAGAACCACAGCACCACGCCCAGCGCGAGATACGGCGCGAGCGAGTACACATGAGATTTGTTGAGCGCGATAAGCGCGAGCAAAATCACAGCCGCGGCGGCGAGCCACATGAAGTCGGGCGCATGCCCATAAAACACGGCAATCACGATAATGGCAATGATGTCGTCGGCCACGGCGAGCGTAGAGAGAAACACCTTTACACCAATGGGAATGCGATTGCCCAAAAGCGCCATAATGCCAAGCGCAAACGCGATGTCGGTTGCAGTGGGAACGCCCCAACCACCAAGCGTTTCGGGGCTTTGGAAATTGAAAACCGAGTACACGGCGATAGGCACGAGCACGCCGCCGCATGCGGCCACAATGGGCAGAATCGCCTGACGGATGTTCGTAAGCTCGCCCACGGTCATTTCATATTTGATTTCCAGGCCCACGAGCAGAAAAAACACCGCCATGAGGATGTCGTTGATCACATGCGCGATCGACATAGTCGAAACGGAATCGCCCACGACAAAGCCAACCTGCGTATGGATGAGGTGCTCGAACTGCTCATAGACGCCCGAGTTCGCAATGATAAGCGCAGCGATGGCGGCGAGCAGCATAACGCCGGCGGCTTTCGTGGCCGAATGGGTAAGCTCGATGACCTTGGTATATCGAGCCTGATGGCCTTGCACTTCCTCGATGAAAAGAGGCTGGTTGGCGTTATGGGGCGAGGCGTTGTTTGCCATGCTGCTCCAATCTGGATTTTTCCGTTTTCGAAGACAGGGTTTTTCGAAAGCAACGAAAGCATTATTTTTCGGAAGCAGTATTATAGCCGCAGCATTCGCGGGGAACCGCTCGGACGTTGCCCAGCCGTTGCTCCGCACCACGAAATATGCGCGAGAGGGGAACGCATGCAGGCAGAATCGGTCTTTATGAGCGAAAACGTGTTCACGGGCACGAGCGATGAGGCTCTTCCCTTGGCGATTTGCGTACGAGGTGGGCTTATTTGCGCCGTGGTGCCGAAGGACGAGGCGGAGGCATTCATCGGCCCTTCCACACGCGTAGAGGATTTTGGCGACGCATTCCTATGCGCCGGCTTTCACGACGCGCACGTTCACGCGTTCCATTCGGCACTGTATTCGAGCCCTTTAGCCGAAATGTTTTTGGGGGAATCGGAAGCCGACTGCGTCGCGCGGCTCGCCCCCCTCGCCGAGCGAAAGCCCCATGGCTGGCTTTTGGCGCAAGGGTGGCGCGAGTACCGCTGGAACCCTCCCGTGCTACCGAGCAGAGCCTCACTTGACGCCGCTTTCCCCAACCGCCCCGTCGCCCTGTATTCCGGCGATGCCCATACCCTGTGGCTGAACTCGTGCGCACTGCGCGAGCTGGGGATTTCGCGCGAAAGCATACCGCCAGCCGGCGGCAGCTACGACGTCGACGAAAACGGCGAGCTCACGGGCATCGTGCGCGAAGCGGCAGCCATGGCGCTCATGCCGCGCATCATGGCGACGTTTTCCGGCGAGGAGATTCTTAGCGCCTATCAGGGATTTCTCGCGAGGCTTGCAAGCCTCGGCATCACGAGCATCTGCGATATGGCGCTTTCCGCCGAACCCGGGCTCGACTTCGTGAGAGACGACATCTATCGCACGCTCGAAGGCCGCGGTCAACTCACGTGCCGCGCGCACCTCTTCCCCACGCTTACGCGCGACGTTTCTCGTTTCGAAAGCATGCGCGACGAGTTGCGCGGGCCCTTGGTGCAAGCGCGCGGATTCAAGCAATTCTTCGACGGCGTTTCGAGCCAGCATACCGCCTGGCTCGCCGAGCCCTACACCAATGCGCATTTCGAAGGCGATTGCGGGCGCCCCACGGTGGAGCCCGCGCTCATGCGCGATTACGTGATGGAAGCGGCGCGGCGCGGGTTCGCCGTGCGCATTCACGCCATCGGCGATGAGGCCATTACGCAGGCGATCGACATTTTCGAAGAGGCGAACGCACGATTCGGCGCCCCTGCGATTGGCCATCACTGCATTGAGCATCTAGAGAACATGAAAGAGCCCGACATCGCGCGACTCGCAAAGGCGGGAATCGTGGCGTCGGCTCAGCCGCCGCACATCACGCTCGACCCAGGCGGCCCGGAGCGAGATCTGGGCGATGAACGCTGCAAGGTGATGTGGCCATTCGCGTCGTTTTTGCGCGAAGGCGCAACGCTCGCGTTCGGCACCGATTCGCCCGTCGTGGACGTAAACCCGTGGCCGGGCATTTATACAGCCGTCACCAGGCAAGATGCGAAAACGCACGAACCGAAGGGTGGGTGGCTTGCGAGCGAGCGCATTTCCGCCGCCGATGCAATTCGCGCTTACACAGCGGGAGCCGCCGCTTCCGCGGGACGTGAAAACGAAATGGGGAAACTCGCAGCGGGCATGTGGGCCGACATCGCCGCGTTCGACCGCAACCCACTCGCCGATGCCGAGCAGTGCCCCGAGCTCATGCTCGAAACGCATGCGATTGCGACGTTTTTAGCGGGTCGGCCCGTGTTCGATTCACGTAAAGCGTAAGACACGCCCGGGTGCGTTATACGGGGCGCATAGACACGCCCCGCCGCGTGGACGCAGGTCGCATCACGAGATGGCAACGCCTCGCCATTTTGACCCGCCAAGTGCGCTACCATATGAGCCAGAAAGCGAGTTCATTCGCTAGGGATTCGGCTCGTTTGAGCCCCCGCGCGCGGCGCCGCCATCGCCGCAAAATCGCTCGAGTGGGGAATTAAGGCTCGAGCGCACAAGGGAAAGGATGGTAAATCATGGAAGTCACTGTCATCGGTCGCAAAGTCACCGTCACCGACGCGCTCAACGACTACGCCGTTGAGAAAATCGGCAATGCGATGAAGGTTCTGAGCATCGACATTCCGAAGGCCGAAGTTGTTCTGCGTGTCGAGAAAAACCGCGCGGTTCCTTGCATCTGCGAAGTGACCATTCGCCCGAAGGGC
Source organism: uncultured Slackia sp. (assembly GCA_934661005.1). GTDB lineage: Bacteria > Actinomycetota > Coriobacteriia > Coriobacteriales > Eggerthellaceae > Slackia. The sequence continues at coordinate 53,775 of CAKUIK010000007.1, read as the reverse complement.
CACACCATTCACGTGGAAGAGCACGAGGAAGACATGTACGCCGCCATTGACGTGGCCGCCGCAAAGGTGCTGCGTCAGCTGCGCAAGTACAAGACTCGCGTCATCGACTACCGCATGCGCGAGACTCTGAAGGTTGACCAGGTGATTCAGCCTACCGGCGCTTCGCTTGACGAGCTCATGGCCGAGCTTTCTGCCGAAGACGAAGTCGTTCGCGTGAAGGAAATCGAGTTCACGCCCATGACTGAGGAAGAGGCCATGATTCAGATTGACCTTCTGGGCCACGACTTCTTGGTGTACACCGATCGCGACACCGACGAGGTCAACGTGATGTATCGCCGCACCGAAGGCGGCTATGGCCTGCTGAAGCCGAAGGCCGAATAACTTGCCATCCAACCCTTGGAGGCGGAAGGCCCCCGGAGTTCGCTCCGGGGGCCTTCCGTTTTGTTTTACATGAAAATGCGCGAAGTGCGTACCCTAGGAAGAAATCGTCCCCGTTACGCTTGTTGACGACCATCAAAAGCCCAGGTCGCGTTCTTTCGCAAAAGGAGACAACCCCACACATCCCAGAGAGGGTACGCACTTCGCGCGATTTTATGCAAAAACGGAATGTGCTCAATGCTCCGAGCATTGAGCACATCAAGCAGCCTTCAATCGTAGAATCGCGATATGCGCAGATGAATCCCTAGGCGACAAGAAATCCCCTAACCTTAGTTTATAAAACTCCAGGTTAGGGGCTTTCTCATTTGCGAGCACTCGGATAACTGCGTAATTATCTGAGCGTATCGCGATTCTAAGATGAATACGTCAAAGTTCTGACGCGCGACGAGGCAGCACGATGTTCTAGCCTAGTCGTCGTAGCGGTTGAGGAATGCTTTCGTACGGTCGTGCTGGGGATTGTTGATAACCCGCTCAGCCGGGCCCTCTTCAACAATGACGCCACCATCCATGAACACAATGCGATCGGCGACATCGCGCGCGAACGACATCTCGTGCGTCACGATGACCATGGTCATGTGCTCAGCGGCGAGCTGCTTGATGACCTTCAACACCTCGGCGGTAAGCTCGGGGTCGAGCGCGCTCGTGGGTTCGTCGAAGAAGACGATATCGGGGTTCAGGCATAGCGCGCGAGCAATGGAAACGCGCTGCTGCTGACCGCCGGAAAGCTCACAAGGAACCTTGCCCTCGTTGCCCTCGAGGCCCATTTTCGCGATGAGTTCGCGGGCCTGGCGTTCGACATCGGCCTTATCGCGCTTTTGCACGGCAATGGGCGCATCCATGATATTTTTGAGCACCGTGTAGTGCGGGAACAAGTTGTAGTTCTGGAATACAAGGCCAAAGCGCGATTTCGCTGCGCGCAGCACGTCTTTTTTGCCATAGACCGCCTTACCGTTTTGCATAGTGGCGACCTCAAGGTCGCCATAGGAAAGCTCGCCCGCATCGAACGTCTCGAGCAGCGTGGCGCAACGCAAAAGCGTCGACTTGCCGCCGCCCGACGGCCCGATGATCGCAACGACCTCGCCCGGGTTCACTTCGAGCGAAATATCTTTGAGAACTTCGGCGTCGCCGAAGCTTTTCTTAATGTGCGACAGGCGCACGACTGGTTTGTTTTCGGCCATGGTGACCTCCGTATCCCGCCGGCTTTTGCCCCGCCGACGATGCTGCGCAAAACACGGCGCTTCTACCGCTCGCCTTCGGCTCGCTATGCGTCGCGCCTCGCTTTCACTATCTCATAAATAAAAGCACGTTTGAGAAAAGCGAAGTTTTGCTCCGCATACATCGGCGGGGCAAAAGCTTTCGCTCTCGTTCACGCTTAGTCGTGGTAGTAGCTCAGCTTCTTTTCCACCCTGTTCAGCACCACTTCCACAATGAAGTTGAACACCCAGTAGAAGGCGGCCGCAAACACGAACGGCAGCATGCTGACCTGCGAGGCGACGAGCGCCTTCGCCGTGGAGAACATTTCGGCCACGCCAATGGCGAACGCAAGCGACGTATCTTTCACGAGCGTGATGATTTCGTTGCCCATTGCAGGCAAAATTCGCTTAATGACCTGCGGAAGCACGATCTTCATAAACGTTTGGACGCGCGAATAGCCCAGCACTTCGGCGGCTTCGTATTGGCCGCGCGGAATGGACTGGATGCCGCTGCGGTAGATTTCCGCGAAATACGCCGCATAGTTGATGATGAACGCAACGATGGTCGCGTTGAATTTCGAATCGGTGGACAGGTCCATGCCGAACAGGTAATACGGCGCGAAGTAGATGAAGAACATCTGCAGCATGAGCGGCGTACCGCGCATGATGGAAATATACAGGCGCATAAGCCATGCAAGGGGCTTGACGCGGCTCATGCGGCCCAACGCTACCAGCACGCCAAGGGGCAACGAGCCCAAAAGCGTGAGGAAGAAAATCTGCAGGGTGACCACGAAGCCTTGACCCAGCATGGTGAGCATAGTGGAAATATCCACGGCAATCCTCTCTCTTAACAGCATGAATCGCGAACGGATTGCTCCGCCCGCGATTCCGCCACAAGGCGCCTTGCCAAACGCCTCGCATATGTTTCAACCGATTCTATCTTATTTCAGAATCCAGTTCTCGTAGCTCAGACCATAGTCGGCATATTTCTCGCACAGCTGCTTCACGGTGCCATCTTCATTCATGGCCTTCAGGGTGTCGGTGATCTTCTGCGCGAGCTCGGTGTTGCCCTTCTTCACGCCAACGGCGTAGTGCTCGCTGGAAAGTTCATCGGAAAGCTGGGTGTACACGCCGGGTTTGGCAGACATCTGATACTGGGCGATGGACAGGTCACAAGCGACGGCATCGACGGCGCCCGATTCGAGCTGCATGAATGCGGTGTTGTAATCACCGATGGTCTCGAGCTGCGCGAATGTGGCTGCGAGGTCGGCCTTGTCGCCCTCGAGCACTTCCTGGGCGGCAGAGTCGGTCTGGGTGATGACGTTCTTGCCCGCAAGATCGTCAAGGCTCTTGATGCCCGAGCTCGACTTCACAACAACAACCTGGGCATTCAGCATGTACGGATCGGTGAAGGTGTAGTCGTCTTCGCGACCTTCCAGGGTGAAGCCGTTCCAAATGCAGTTGATAGCACCAGAATTGAGCAGCGTGTCTTTCGCGTCCCAATCGATAGCCTCGAGCTGGATGTCCCAACCGTTGCGATTGGCGACCTCGGTAGCGAGATCGAGGTCAAAACCGGTGTAGTTGCCGTCGTCGCCGACAAAGCCATACGGCGGATACGACTGGTCGAAGCCGACGATGAGCTTGGTGGTGTCGGAATTCGCGGAATCTTTGGCGGCATCGTTCGAGCCGCAACCGGCGAGCGTGCAGCCAGCGAGCGCGAGCGCTGCGGCGGCTGCCGCGATAAGGGACCATTTCTTCTTCATATGAAATACCTCTTCGATAATCTATCGTTCGCGACGGCTTGCTACCGGCGCCCTTCCCTTCTGGCAGCGTGGCGACTGCCCCGGAGCACTTTAGCGTGCTAAAGTGCTCAATGCGAGAGATAGTTTAGCACGGCGGCGTACTAAAGTGCAAACGGCAAGAAAAAACGCCGGCAAGCGGCGAATTTTCCGTTTCATATTCTTTGTCAGGCGTTTTGGATCGATGCGTCGCGAGACGGCTTAGAGCAAGCCTCTTCCCTCCATAAGAAACACCCCAGCGGTCATGCATGCGAAATCGATTGGCAAGTCACTTGGGCAATTATGAGCACCAGGATAGCGCACGAGAGGGCAGCCAAGGCGTTCGGCTACGGCCGCCGACAAGCCCTCAAGCGGGTATCCTCGGTTCAGCTCGGCCGCCGCCATAACAACGGGGATTTTCGAAAGAGCCTCGTAATTCGGCTTGAAGCCGAAAAAGATATCCGCCTCGCACACAATGCTCGTGCGCACGTTATGCGAGGCGCGCGCCTTTTGCTCGCGCGTAAACTTCGAGGCGCGCGGGTCCTTCGGCCCTAGGCCGAAAAGGAAACCCCCGCCAAACGAGCCCGCCTCCTGGCCTTCTTCGATATTCTTCTTCATTTGAACGATATCTGCCATGAAAGGCGAAGTCGGGTCGACACAGTCGAGCACGGGTGACTCAAACAGCATGAGTTGGCGAACGCGATTCGGGAATTCGGTCGAAAAGTTAATTCCAACAGAACCGCCTGCGCTATGCGCGAAAACGAATATGGGTGAATCGCCGAATGCGGCATTTACGACCTCCAAGGCGTCGCGCGTTTGGGTCGCAACCGTATAGTCGCCGTTAGCGGGATGTTCGCTCCGACCAAAACCGCGTCTGTCAAACGTCACGGCGTCGAACAAGTTCGCCAGAATCGGGCCGGCACTATCGTAAAAGTCACAGTCGATGCAGCCGCCATGAATAAGAAGCAGCGCAGGACGCTGGAGCGGCACCTCTCCCGAACTCGGCAAATACCGCTTACAATATAGAGTAGTCCCGTCGCTCTCGACGCTGAATTCATGAAACGACATGCGCGCCGCCTTTCCGTAATATCCCTTACCTCATTCAGCAAAAAACGAGCCAGCATCGACCCTTTGTCCAAGCGGCAGCAATATTGAACGGTTACCGGCGCAAAACCTGTTAAACGCTGCAAGCATTCAACAGATTCTAACCTTGCGCAGAGCCGACTCTCGCGAAACCGGCTCCAGGAACAGCAAAATATGAGCTCAGCTCAATTACCGTGATTCCTTCCAATGGTTTCATGAATGCCCCTTTCTCATGGTGCCCCTCGACGTGCTCCTTGACGTCGCGAAACCATCGTAGAAAAGGTGCGCTGCATGGGTGAAATAGCGATACCCCATAGTGGCATCGACAGATTCGAATCGAACTATTCTATTTTGCGTTGGTTACTATGCCAAAAAGAAAACCTCGAAGGGCGCTGCCATAAGAATTATGACACTCGCTTCCTGGGCCGCACTCTTTAGGACAAGCTAATCACCCAAGCGGTATCCAAGCCCCCATACCGTTTGCAGGTAACGCGGGTCGCTCGGATCGTCCTCGATTTTCTCGCGCAATTTGCGCATATAGACAGGGATGCTAATAGAAGTATTGAGGTACTCTTCGCCCCACACGAGCCTGATAAGATCATTTCTGTCGAACGTTTCGCCCGGATGTTCGGCAAGCGTTGCCATAATTCGTCGTTCTTTTGGCGTGAGGGCGATTTTCTCACCCCTGCGCCACACATCGCCATGACGCAAATCCACTCTCAAATCACCAATCTCGCGCATACCAAGATCTTTCCCGCCCGCGCAATCGGAAGCCATGCCCTGCGTTCGACATGCGCGACGAAGCAACGCCTCAACACGCAGCAAAAGTTCCTCTTCGGCAAAAGGCTTGACCAGATAGTCGTCGGCACCAAGCTTGTAGCCTATACGCTTGTCAACGATATCTCCCTTGGCCGAGAAGAACAGCACCGGTACCATGCTGTCAGCCTGCCTTATGCGCTCGCACACCTCAAAGCCATCAAGTCCAGGCATCATAATGTCAAGAATCACAAGATCGGGCTTCATATTGGTGAATCTCTCGAGCGCTTGACTGCCGTTCGACGCTTCCGCGCAAATATACCCAGCCTCTGAGAGCATTTGCGCTGTAGCGACGCGCAAACTCCTATCGTCATCAGCAAGCAGAATCGTCGCGCTGCCTTGGCGCTCATTCATTCCGGCCATTTCAATCCCTTCATAAATCACTACGCTATCGCACCTCAGTGACGTTCTATAAGTCATCCTCGCTTCCGACGGATCGAAGAGGAAGCAGCACGCTAAACACGCTTCCGCGGCCGATTTCACTTTCGACATGCACGCTTCCACCTACCGCTTCGGCATAATTTCGAACGATGAACAGCCCCAAGCCCGTTCCGCCCTCGCCCGACCGAGCGGCATCGCGCCCACTCGAAAATCTCTCAAAAATGTTCGGCAGACGTTCAGCTTCGATACCGCAACCAGTATCTTCGACCTCGATCGTCAACGAACCGCAGGCATACGACATACGAAAAACGACCGAATCGCCCGATTCGGTATGCTGCAGCGCATTTCCGACGAGATTCATCGAAATGCGGCGCAGCATTTCACGGTCGGCGCGAACAATAGGCACGCCAGGCGCGACGATCGCGGCGAAATTCACGCCGGCGCGCTTTGCGATAGGGACAGCAGCGGCGCGAACCACCGCGACAACGTCACACACATCGACATCGTCTTCATGCAAAGCCATGCTTCCCTCTTCGAATTTCGCCGTATCGAGCACATTGTTGATCATGGAAAGAAGCTCGTTCGCATTGCCTTCGATTTCATTCGCAATTTCGACGGTTTGCGCCGCGTCGCGCTCCGGCTTCTTCAGGAGGTCGGAAAAGACGAGAATTGCAGAAAGGGGCGTTTTCAGCTCATGCGTCACGATGGTAAGGAAGTTCGACTGGCTTTCCGCCTCGCGCCGCAGCTCCTTGTTCTCGCTTATGACGGGATGCGTTACCCAGCGGCGAAGCCCCCAACCAAGCACCACGGTAAGCGCCACCATAAGCGCGCAAAAGAACACGACAGTCGCCACGAAATCCTGCTCTTCCTCGCGCTCAATCGCATCCATCGGCAAAGAAATGCTCACCGCGCCAGCAAGGTCACCAAGCTGCATGCCTTCTTTTTTAAATCCCGTCACGTCCTTCTCGCCTGCCGGTTGGCCGTGGCATTCAAGGCAATTATGCTCCGCCTCGAGCGACGAAATATAGCGAAACGTCGCTTTGCCGTCGACTTCGGTCATAGCATAGTATTCCCGCTCGCCCTGCTCGAACGCCTGCAGCGCCTCAAGCTCAAACGTATCGGGAACGTCGGTACCACTTCGCGGGTTTTCCCGCACATACCGAATAGAATACTCGGTCGAATCGGTAAAACGTTTCGCTATGCTTTTGCCAGCGACCGAGCAATACACGCCCTTGAAGTCATACACGCCATTCGTGTAATTGATTCTCTCTTGAATAGAATTCACGTAATCCCAGCTTGCATCCATCTCAGCGCTCAACGTTCGAGCTTCGGCAAGAGCGCGCCGCTCGTTTTGCGCCGCACTCGCATTCGCCATCCATGCGTAGTAGGCGGCAAATACGACAACGCTTGCAACGCCAAGCAAAATCACAAACCGTATCCAGAGATTCGATTGAGGATGGCTGTTGTGCATAGCTCCTCGATTCATGACCATCAAAGCAATTCTGCGATTCACGCATAGAATAGAACAGATTACGAATACGAAAAAGACCCCGCTTTGCAGGGCCTTTTTCTGCTTCTTCACGCTAGGGAGGGCTTGCGCGAAAAACTAGGATAGCATTGCGATGGCTTCGTCCATCAAAACCGTAGCGCGCTGAACATAGGATTTTTCAGCCTCGGGGTTATGGGCAATCTTCATGCCTTTGAAATCGCCACCGCCATCGGAATAGCGCACATACCAGGTGCCGCGCGTGTAATTCTCGCGAGCCTTGTCGAGCGTTGCCTCGTCTACACCGCCGTTTTTAACCGCATTCGCGACAAGATCTTTCAACGTCGCCTGCTTCTCGTAGAACGTTGCCTCCAAATCGGCAACCTCCTGCTGAGCATTGTGCACGAAATCCTTCATTTGATCGGTCGTCTCAATGCCCTGAGAGCTATGGCACGTCAAGCAGTACTCGAGGCTTTCCTCATGCTCGAGCGGAGAGGACGAGAAGTCATGGGACTGGTACTCATTGCCGTTCTCGTCGGTTTTCTTGGCCGAGTGGCAATCGACGCATGCCATCCCAAGCTGCTCGTGAACACTTCCCTGGAAAATTTCAACCTCTGGGTGGTTTGCCTGGAACGTTTGGAGGCCGGTTTCCTGGTCGGTTACAAGTTCGTAGCCGTCCTCAATCGCTGCCTTCATGAGCGAATCGGGGTCGGTGCCGTAGCGATAGGGGTCAACCGAGTCGACATCCACTTCGCCCGATTGCATCTTTTTCATGAGATTGCCGCGAGTATAAACTGCCCCGTAGAAATTGTGGCACTGACCGCAAACCGCCTGCCTGGAGTCAATTGCGTCGAGCAAGGTCGAGCCGAACTCGGTAGCGGCCATGCCGTCGTACTTGAGCGTCGCACCAGGCGTGCCGCCCTCGTGGCACAATTGACAATCGTACCAATCAACCGATTCGCTGATTTGATTCCACGGCAAGCTGAAAGCCGCAAGGCCCTGCTCATCGAGCAATTTGGTTCCCGTCGTCGATTTGCAGGCAATGCATGCGCTGCCGAACTTTTCAACACCGTTCTGCATTGCTGGCGTATTCGCAAATAACATCGCATGGCTATGTACCTTGCCATCCCAAGACTCGACTTCGGTCATGCCCTCGAAAAACGATCCAACTTCGTTGGGATATTCGCTTTGCCACTGCTCCCACGACGTATTTTTTGTTTGCACGATTGCGCCCGATGTCTGAGAATCGGATGCCGAACTGGCCGTTTTCTCCGTTGCCACATGAGGCGCGCAAGCAACGCAAGTGCCGGCGAAGGCAATTGCCGACACAACGGCAAATGGCTTGATCCACTTCCCCTTCATGGTTCCCCCTCTTCAATATCCCATTACTGCCCGTACGCTCCGAAACGTATTCACAAGACCATTTTATGAATTGCGAAAAGGGAGATTCAAATTGTATTTGATTGTGATTTATTGCCAAATGGCAATGATTGATTCCTAAAACCCTACCGAGAGATAGGCGTCGTAAAACGGGAAGCGTGCGAGCAGCGCGGCAATAACGACCACGATGCAACCGATGAAGGAAAATACCAGACCGCGCGTGCGCGATGTCGGCAAGCGCAGGCCATGCAGTTGAAATGCCAGGCCACACGCGGCAAGCGCAGTATGGGCAGCAATAAGCCAGCCGTAATTTGGCACGAGAGCCAAGGCGAACGTTACGCTATTGCCCACGGTGCCCAAGAAATTCATGTGGCATACGAGCAGCGCCGTGCCCGCAACCAGGGCAACAGCCGAAACCGCGAGCAACGCATAGGGCCACCTGCCCGCTCCAGCCTGCAATTGCGCGATCTGAAGCACCAATGCCGCTAGAACCGGACCCGACAGCAATGCCGTCGCGCATAAATTCGCCGGCGTAAGCCACGTATCCCATGTGGGAACCGTGGCGATGGAATAGGCAAACGACATATGAAACAACATGACGATTGCGCATGCAATCGAGGCTGCCAGCAAACTATCCATCACGGCCGCCTGCGGCTTTTCGCGATAGGAATACATCCACGCCATTCCCGAGAAGAATAAAAACGCCACCGTCGATACCACTTCATTGGACAAAGGCGAGCGCCCGATGCCGTTGACGGCGTGCAACGCGTTAGCGGGCGTTCCCAAATGCGTGGCCGAGGCGATGAAGCCGACCCATGCAACGGCAAGCGGAATAACCAGAAGGTGCGCTAAGCGATTACGCCCTTCTTGCGGCTTTGACCGATTAAGCAGCAAAAACGCCGCCAAACACGCAAACGCCACCGCGCCTGCAGGCGAGAGAGCCGTGAATATCGCTAGCGACGTCGCGCTGAAACCTCCGTCAAACATGACGTCCCTTCTCTTTCCGTAAAAGCAGCAAAACATCCAATCCAAAACCTGTTAACGCCCTGAGCGTTTAGCAGGTTTTGGACAGAACCGATTATCGGTACAGCCTACGCTTGGCGGGCGCTATGCCAAGCAGGCTTTGGGTATCATCGAGCGTCGCTTTGGCCAGCAACGCCAGCCCTTCGTAGGTCGCACTCCGCGCCTCGCCTGCCAGCAAGTCAAAATAATGGCCCGCCCACGGCAGTATGTGATTACCGAGCAACTCGGGCAGCACGCCAATTTTCTCGCGCGCCACTTCGGCAGACATAACCAGCAAGCGACCAATTTGGTCTTCGGGCACATGCTCGTCATATTCGGCGTTAACGCCGCGCGCCCTCATCCAATCGCGAAGCTCAACCCACGTGCAGCCATACAGCACTTTGTCGTGGTCCATGTAGACCGAGCCCCATGGCGGCGCCGCTAAATGCCTTGGCCCCACAAATAAGCGCTGGTATTCCTCGGCAAGCTCGGCCGGATTCTCATCGACACCTTTTTCAATAAGGGAAGCGGCATTTGCAAGCGTGCCACCTTCGCCAAACGGCCAATCGGCGGCGACATCCATCGCCCGAATCGCAGCCAGGGCGCGCGAGGCGGCGCCTTCCTTGGGCGAATACGCGAAACACACGCCCAAAAGCTTAGTCGCCGCGGCATACGCCTCGAGAAAACTCGCGTCAAAAAGCAGGCTGCACGCCTCATCGAGCTTTCCGCTCGAATATGTTTCTTGCTGAACATTCATGAGCTTCTCCCAACAAGGCACTACGAATTCTCGTGATTGTTCTCTATTTCCTGCGGATTTGCGATAAAGCCATCCCCCATCTGCGTCGATTCGGCGGCGGGCGAAAGCTCCATGAGCAAATTCGGGTGGGTATATTCCGAAGACGGCAGCGGCACCACGTCGCTCGTCGCACCCGGATGCCGCTCGCGCAGCTCGTCGATATCGCCAAATTCCAACGCACGCAAAGGGCACGCCTCCACGCATATGGGACGCCCGCCTTGCGCCACGCGCTGCGAGCAGCCGTCGCACTTTGAGCTTTGGCGCGCCTCGGGATCGATGGACGGCGCATGGTACGGGCACGCGATGGTGCAGTATCCGCAGCCGATGCATTTGTGCGCGTCGACGCATACCAGGCCCAATTCGTCTTTATGCATGGCACTCGTAGGGCACACGTGCACGCATTCCGGGTTTGCGCAGTGGTTGCACGCCAGCGATATGTGATAGCAAAACGCCGTGGTTTTCGCGGTACCGTCGAAGGCGAGCTCACACGAGCCGCCTTCGTAGTCGATTATGCGGCGATATTTTCGGCCAGCCGCGAGGTTGTTGAAATCGACGCACGCCATCTCGCAGGTGCGGCAGCCCGTGCAGCGTGAATTGTCGAAAAAGAACCCGTACATACGTTGTCGCACCCCCTTGTGCATCCCGCCGTTGTTTTCCGTCCCGCACCGCCGGGGCCGTGGACCCCTGGATCGCGCTCGGCTACCGCTCGCTTCATTTTTAAAAAGAAGAGCAGGTTTGAAGCTCAGAGGGTCCGAGGGCCCACGGTCCCTGCGGTGCGGGACGGAAAACAGCCTTCCAATAATACGGCAAAAGCCCCGCGCTAATGCACGAGGCTTTCAGCCTGTTGCCCTTGCATTAAGCGAAGGCAACCTCTTTTTCGTTCGCCACGGCGCCCGTTGTATCGCCAACTTCCTTGGCAGCCGGGCACGCATTGATGAGCACGCTAGGCGAGGTGATGGATGGGTCGGCCATCGGTGCGATAGCTGAGACCGCATCGGGATGCGCCTTCTTCAAATCGTCAAGCTCGCCCCACTCAAGTGCGCGCAGCGGGCATGCTTCCACGCAGATGGGACGCTTGCCCTCTGCGATGCGATCGCGGCACATGTCGCACTTCACTGCCTTGTTCTTTTCTTTCACCAAAATAGGCACGCCGAACGGACAAGCGCCCACGCAGGCACCCGTACCGGTGCACACGTCTTCCTTAATGTAGACGATGCCGTCGTCGTCTTTCTCAATCGCGCCCGTGGGACACGCCGCGAAGCATTTCGGGCTTTCGCAGTGATTGCAGGCCTCAGACAGGTGGTACGCATATGTACTCGCAGTCACTGTGCCATCGGCGTTCTCGACGAACTCGCCGCCTTCGTAGTCAAACACACGACGGAAAGCCGCCTCGGTTGACAGGTCATGATAATCTTTGCACGCCATTTCGCAGGTTCGGCAGCCCGTGCAGCGTGTGCTGTCAAAATAGAATCCATAAGCCATTTTTATTCCCCCTCTTTCTCGCTCGCGCCTACGCCTTGGCAACCTGGACGATCATCGAATGAGCGGTGCCATTGCCCTTGGCCAGCGGCGTGGGCTTATACGTGGTAAGCGTATTCACGCAGCCGCCTTCATCGATCTTGTCGCCTGACATGTCCGCCTTATGCCATGCGCCCTGCGGAATACCAACCGTACCGGGGATGATACGCGGCGTAACTTTGGCTTCAATGCGAATCTCGCCTGCAGGGCTCTTAACAGCGAGCATGTCGCCGTTGGCGATGCCGCGAGGCGCGGCGTCGACTGGGTTGATCCACAGCTGCTGGCGCGCAACTTGCTCAAGTTCAGGAATGAACCCGAAAGAGCTGTGCGTACGACTCTTATGATGGAAGCCGGTGCAGTACAACGGATACTCGTCAGTCGTAGAGCCGTATCCTTGGAAGCCCGGAGTAAACACGGGGATAGGATTGATATGCTCGTCTTCGGCAAGCTCCCACGTATCGTTGAGCTCGGCCAAAGCCTCGGAGTAAATCTCAATCTTGCCCGAAGGCGTAGCAAGCGGATGACCTTCGGGGTCGTCGCGGAAGTCTTTCAGACCAATAACGGGCTCAAGTTTCACCTTATAAACGCCCTGCTCGCGAATTTCGTCCCACGTCGGCATTTCGGGATGAGCCTCGCGACCGGTCTCGTAGAGATACTTCACCCAATCGTCATGCGTACGGCCTTCGGTAAACTCATCCTTCTTGCCAAACTTGTCAGCGATATCGGCACACACATCATAGCTGCTACGGCACTCGCCTGGAGCTTCCTGAGCAGGGCCGCCAACCGTAACGCCCGTGTACCATTCGGTATAGCCCTGAGTCTGCATATTGAGCTGTTCGGAACGCATGGCATCAGGCAGAAGGATGTCGGCGTATTTCGCGGAATCGGTCATAACGGTATCCCACACCAGAATGAACTCGCATTTAGATTCATCGACGAGAATATCGTGCGTGTAGTTGATATCGCCATGCTGGTTGGTGAGGCAGTTGCCCGCGTAATTCCAGATGAATTTGAAATCGCTCTGAAGCTTTTCGGCGCCCATAATGCCAGCATTGGTCGCAGTCATTTCATGGCCGTGATCGACGGCATTAACCCACTGATACACGGGGATAGTGGTTTTCACCGGATTCTTCGACGGAATGCTGCCGACCAAATACACGGGCGGTTCGGCTTCGCGCTGACCGGTATTAGTGCCAGGCAGGCCAATTTGACCCAACAGAATAGGCAGCATGCAGATGGCTCGAGTGGTGTCTTCGCCGTTCGTGTGGCGCTGAGGGCCCCAACCTTGGCACACGAATGGCGCCTTCGCGGCGACCAAGTCGGCAGCCAACTGGCGAATGGTATCGGCGGGGACCTGCGTAATGACCGCAGCCCACTCGGGAGTCTTTTCAACCATGTCGTAGCCAGTGCCCATAATATAGTCTTTGTACGACTTGTTCTGGCCCTTTGCGCTTTCGGGCATGGTGTCGTCATCATAGCCGACAGTGTATTTATCCAGGAACTCTTTGTTCACCTGACCATTGGCGATCCACTCGTGAGCAATGCCCGCAACAAGCGCAGCATCGGTTCCAGGGCGAATAGGCAGCCATTCATCGGGGTGACCCGACGCGGTTTCATTCATGCGATAGTCGATATTAACGATTTTGCCGCCACGGCCAGTTACGGCTTCGCGCACGCGCGCAAAATCCCATACGGCATTAGCGCCGCCCATGCGCGTTTCAGCCGGGCTGTTACCAAACATCACTACAAAGTCGGAATTCGCTTCGGCTTCGCTAAACGAACTCGCATTTACCGCGTCATAAGGGCTGAACGCCGTCGCTGGCTTTCCAAGCGTAACGTGATTGCCATCTTCATCGAGATTCGCGGAGCTGCCGTACATATACGGCATAACAGCCGAAAGCATATGCGTAGAGTAGTCGTAACCTTGATTTACATAGCCGCCCAAAAGGCTCAGCAGGCGCAGGCCAGGCTGTTTGCCCGTCGTGGAATACATGCCCGTTGCATAGTTCACATAGATGGCCTCGTTGCCATACGTGTCGATGGTGTATTTCAGCTTGTCGGCGATAGTGTTGATAGCCTCGTCCCAGCTGATTTGTTCGAATTTACCCTCGCCGCGCTTACCGACGCGCTTCATCGGGTACAGCAAACGGTCGGGGCTATTCAGCCAGCGACGCATAGAGCGACCGCGCAAGCAGGCGCGCGCCTGAAAATCGTCTTCCCCCGTATTATCGGTTTCCATATACTGCACTTTGCCGTCTTTGGAATGCCACTGGAAAACACAATTGCCGCCGCAGTTGACGTTGCACTGGCTCCATGCAATGGTCTCGCTTGCCTCGGTCGCAGCGCCTTCGCCTTTCTTTTCCCCTGCCGGCGAGCAACCGAACATTGAGCTGGCACCCAGCGCACTTGCGGCCACCGCGGCGCCCGCGAACGACCCCTTTACGAAGTTTCGACGCGTAAATCCACGCTTCTCATTCTCGCTCATCTTTCCCCCTTCTTTCAGGTTTCCCTTCAGGCCCGCATGGCACGAGCAGCCATGCGTCACACGTCTACCTTACGGAAAAAAGCCAGGTGAACGCATCACACCCCATATGTGATTTCGTGTGATTACGCATGCGATGACGGAATTCAAGGGCATTTGCGCTTGCATGGGAGACGCTCGATAGGCACACTGAAATAAGCAATCTCTCATTAATACGAATGGTACACGCGGAAAGGATTCAGCATGGGAAAATCGACGTTAGCGCCGCACGCCTCCGTTGCGGGCTTCGCGATTTTTCTGGTTGTGTACGCAACTCAAATTTGGGGCGGTGTGTTCCCGTTCCTACCAACCGATTTTCAAACGCAAGAAGTTACCCTGACATTCTACCTTTCACAGTCGTTGGCATTTTGCACATCGTACGTTGCGAGCGCATTCGGTTCCTACTACGTACCATCCGCGGCACGACGGATGCTCGTTACCCTCTCCATCTCTCTCGCCTTCGTGGGATCGTGCTTTATCATCGCCGTCATGTACGTTCCCATGTTCACGCTTGGCTTCATCGTTACTGGCGGCGCATTCCTCGGCGTGGGATGTGCGGGCATTTTCATGCTTTGGCAACGCTACTTTTCCTCAATTTCTGCGCCTGAGTGCAACTGGAGACTTATTGCCGGAACCGCTTTTGGCTCCCTGCTTTATTTCGCGCTCTACCTGATTCCCGATTCGCTTACCGCATTTCTCATTCCCGTAGTGCTTCTACCGATTTGTGCACTATGCCTATCTCTTTCGGTACGCGAGATGGACTTTGACCAATCAATGTTCGAAGACATTCCACGAGAGCACCCGCAAGTATATGCGCGCATGCTGCACGATTCCTGGCGATCAGCCGGCGGATTGGGGGCTCTTGCCTTCGCAGCCGGCCTAGCACGAGGCGTTGCCATTGTGAAACCCGATATCCAAATGGCAGTAAATACGACATCCATGGCAGGCGTGCTCATTGCATGCGGTTTCTTAATTGCCGCATGGCGCTGGTTCCCGTTTCAATTCAGCCTTCGATCGGCGTTTCGCGTGGTGTACCCCATCATATTCACAGGCTTGCTGCTCTTCCCTTTTGCTCAAGGATCAGGCCTCACGCTCTTCGCCAGCGTTGCATATACAGTTTTTTCGATTATGGTGCTCGTCCTTATGATGCAAAGCGCCCAGATTGCACGGGATCGAGGCACAAACCCTGTATTCGCTTATGCGTTTTTTGGGTCATGCGCATACGTTCCCCAAGCACTCGGCTTCATCCTAGGATGGATAACGCTCGATATCGACATAATGGGCATAGGGAAAACCGCAATTCTTTCAATGCTCGCCGCATACGCGCTCGGCATGTCACTGTATTTTTCGGCAGGCACACTTCTGGGGTCTTCAAAAGATGGAACGCCGCAGCGTGATGACCAAATTGAGCTGATAAGCGGGAAAACATGGAGGGCGCCTGAAGAAGCGCTGCGCCCCAAAGATCTCGTAAAAAACGAACAAGAAGCCGCGGATACACCTACCGAATCCTCCCAGCGCGCTAAACGGCAATCCGATAAAAAGTCCTCGAAAACGCGACGCTCCGTAAACAACGACGGGTTCGTCATTACCGATCGCCTGTCGAAGCAATGTTTGGCACTTAAACGAGACTACGGTCTTTCGGCGCGCGAGACCGAGGTATGCGAGCTTATCGCCCGTGGCCGCAGCGTTGCCGCGATCGCCGAAGAGCTCTTCGTTTCTGAGAATACCGTGCGCACGCACAGCAAGCACATTTACACAAAACTCGATATCCACTCGCGCCAAGAACTCGGCAAGCTATTGAGCACGGTCGATCCCATGCTTTAACCGCGCGGACAAAGCGCGCTCGCGAGAATGGCATGCCAGAGAAGCATGAATCCAGCGCCGCGCAACGCGCCGCCGCCAACCGGTCACTTCGCGAAACCCGCTAAACACTACGAGCATTTATCGGGTTCGTCACCGGCGAAGCAATTACAAAAAGCTCACCCTTGAGCAGGCGGCGCACTTGGCCTCGTCGGCCTTCGGCTTGAAGGGGCGACCGCACTTTTCGCATAGCTGAACCGCAAGGTCATGCTCAACTTTTGCAGGAAGCTCGCGCGTGGTTATTTCAGCCCAGCCTCCAATGTTTTCTTCGGGGCAACTCATGTAGCACAAGCCGCACTGGGTGCAGCGCGACGCATCGTGCACGAACGCCTGGCCAAGCGATATATTGCGCGCGAGTTCCTCGTCGATGGCGGCAAGGGCAGCCTCTTTTGCTTCGTTCAGCATCTGGGTCGAAGTTCCGGCGGGGGCAGCTTGGTAGGTAAACGTAATTTCGTCGCTCGAATCATCCCCGGAGGGCTCGGTAATTACGGGCATTTTGCGGCGCTTTACTTCGCGCACGACCTCGCGGCGTTTTTGATCCGCTGCGTATTCGGGAATGCGCAGCTCAATAGCCCCATGGGGACACATTTTCGAGCAGATCTCACATCCGCGGCAATTGCCGTCTTCAGTAAGCGTGAGCCACGTGACTTCGGGGCGTTCTTCCTTAGGAATTTCGCGCAACGTTTCAAGCAAAATGGCGCGGTAGTGCGACACGCGGCCCTGTTCGTCCATATCGGAGAGCAGCTCTTCCGCGCCTCGCTTCACGGTAGACATCGCGCCCTCGAACGCCGTGCGTTTCGACGCGCCCGAACCCGCACGCGCCCCCTCGGGCACACGGGAATAAATACGCTTCTTAAATTCCTCTGGGCCGAAAAAGTGCTTCAGGCTATTGAGCAGATCACGCACGCCTTCATGCAGCTCTTCATTCTGGCATTCGCGGCATGCTTTCACCTTCAGCACCACGGGTTTCTTAAGCGCAAGCGCCGCCACAAGTTCCCACGGAATTGACGCCAAGCAGTGCGTGTGAACGTTGGCCTGGCCTTTATGCTGATCGCAGGCCACCACCACAACGTCGCCCGCGCTGCCCGCATTCGCGAGCGCCGAGTCGAGGCTCGCCGACGATTCGTGAATCGCCTGCGTGGGACACGCCGTAACGCACAGATTGCAATTCGTGCAACCGCGCCAGCTAATCTCTTTCGCGGCGATATCGATATTTTTCGGGCATGCATCGGCGCAATCGGAACAGGGATATTTGCGCTGCACCGTATTCAAACAATACTGGTCGAGGCGCATGGGATGGCTTTCGTGGGCAGCGTAGCCCAGCGCATACAATGCAACGTTATCGACAAGAGCCATGAATCCCCCTTATTCGCGGCCAGAATTATTCGCATACGCAAACCATGCGTATGGTATCGCAACACGCGCGCCATCGCAGGGCGCATGCGGCGCAACCAATATGAAAAATGCTCCAGTTTGCGCAGGTTTTCCTCGTTGTCCAGCTTCACTGACTGACAATCACGGCAAAACACGAAGCCGGAACTTCTCATAATATCGGCGTGCTCACGCCCCCTCCAAAACCTGTGCAAACCGATTGTTTTAGAAAGCGCAACCAAATGAAGCCGAGGCAAAACGCCTAGAAGGCCTCAACGATAGTGCCGCCGCCAACCACCGAATCACCCACATAGGCGACAAGCGCCTGACCGGGAGCGGCCGCCTGGCGAGGTTCGAGATATGTCGCGCGCACCAAGCCATCGGCACCGACGGAAAGCTCAGCGGGGATGGGCGCTTGGCGATAATGGGCCTTCACCTGCACGCTCATGGCTTCCCCAGCTGAAAGAGGCAGCATAATCCAGTTCCAATTCATGGCCACGCAGCCTTGCGACGAAAGCTCCGCGCGCGGGCCCACCACTACCTGGTTAGCGGCCATGTTCTTACCCAACACGAAATAAGGCTCGGGAGCGCCTCCAATGCAAAGGCCCTTGCGCTGCCCAATGGTATAAGCAACGGCGCCCTTATGCTGGCCAAGCACCTTGCCTTGAGCATCGACGATCTCGCCCGGTTCGTACGACGAGCCGCGGTAGCGCTCCAAAAAGCCCAGATAGTCGCCATCGGGCACGAAGCAAATATCTTGGCTATCGTGTTTTTGCGCATTGATGAAGCCTTGTTCTTCGGCGATTTCTCGCACGTGGGCCTTCGTGAAACCGCCAAGAGGCAGAAGTGTGTGCGCCAATTGGCCTTGCGTCATGAAGGAGAGTACGTAGCTTTGGTCCTTCGAGGCATCAAGGCCGCGCCGCAACGCAAAACGAACGTCATCGCTTGCGGGCACATAATCGCGCGCCCATGCGCTCGAGCCATCATCGACGCCCACGGCAGTCGACGCGTCTTGTCCCGCACGCTCAATTCGGGCGTAATGGCCCGTAGCAATGAAATCGCAGCCCAGTTCCTCAGCACGCTGCAAAAGCCGGCTGAACTTCATGCGGCGATTGCATTCGATGCATGGGTTGGGTGTGTGCCCCGCTTCGTATTCTTCCACGAAAGGACGCATGACTTCATCTTCGAACTCTGCCGAGTAATCGAACACGTAATGAGGAATGCCCAGGCGGAACGCAACGTCGCGCGCATCCTCGACGTCATCGAGGCTGCAGCAGGTATGGCCGTCGTTATTAACGGCGTCGTTGTTATACAGCTTCATCGTGGCGCCAATGCATTCGTAGCCTTGGCTCTGCAGCAGGTATGCCGTCACGCTCGAATCGACGCCGCCGCTCATCGCAACAAGCACGCGTCCCTTGGATTTCGACATGTTCATCCTTCTTGTCGTTTCCGTTCCCTTATGAGTAGTCATCGTAGTTTACGGCTGTCCGGGTGGGTCGGACGAAACCGTCGGCGTTCATACCCGCCCTTCATTTCAACATGAAACGCCGTCAAGCGGGCGCATAGTGAGCCGAAGGCGAACGGTAGCCCGATGTGGTCTCGTCCGACCCACCCGGACAGATGGAAACAGCGGGCATCGATATTTTACCGCTTCAGAGTTGCAGCTATTTCGTGCATTGCCGCCGCCGCGGCGTCCACATCTTCTTGCGTAGTATCGGCGGAAAGCGAGAACCGCACCGAACCTTTCGCGAGCGATTCCGAAATGCCCATAGCGCGCAACACGTGGCTGGTTTTCACCGCGCCCGCCGAACAGGCCGACCCCGCCGACGCGCACAGGCCTCGTGCATCAAGCAGCGGAATAAGCGTCTGGTGATCAAACCCGCCAAAGCATACATTCGAAATGCCTGGTACGCGTGGGGCCGCCTTCCCCACAACGTACGCGCCCTCGATTTGCCTAAGCCGTTCTTCGAGGCAATCGCGCAAACCACGCACGCGGGCAGCATCTTCTTCCATGGTTTCGCATGCCTCTTCAAGTGCCGCGGCCAAGCCCACGATGCCCGGCACGTTTTCCGTGCCCGAACGGCGACCGCGCTCTTGCCCACCACCGAAGATGATAGGCTCGGCACCCTCGCGCGTGCGGCACACCAACGCGCCGACCCCTTTGGGACCATAGAACTTGTGCGCCGAAATCGACAGCATATCGACTCCCAACGCTTCGGCATCGAGGAGCAGATGCCCCGCCGCCTGCACGGCATCGGTATGGAAAAGCGCGCCCGAAGCATGCGCCGCCTGCGCAATTTCAGCAACGGGCTGCAGAACGCCCGTCTCATTATTCGCCAACATGACGCTCACAAGACACACGTCGCTATCGAGGACGCCCTCGATAGCTCGAGCGCTCACAACGCCCGTTTCGTCAGGATCGACAAGCGTAACAATGAAGCCTTGAGCCTTCCAGTAATCAAGCGCTCTGAGCACCGCTGGGTGTTCGATGGAAGAAGCGACTATGCGCATGCGATGAGTCTTACGACCGAATTCGGCCCCCGTTGCGAGCGCCTGGTTGTCTGCCTCGGTGCCGCCAGAAGTAAAAACGATTTGTCGAGGCGTGCAGCCAAGATAACGTGCAACCGTTGCACGGGCGTCCATCACTGCACGAAGCGCCGCGCGCCCCGCCGCATGCACGCTCCCTGGGTTTCCGAAATCGGCACTAAAATATGGCATCATTCGCGCAAGCACGCTTTCATGCATTACGGTTGTCGCGGCATTATCGAGATATATCATAGTTACTTTTCGAAACCTTACATCGTTTAAGTACTAGGTATTATTTTTATATCGGTATCTATTCGATACTTGAGGCGAGATTACTACTAGTTTCTTTTAGCTACCTACATTCTTAGCGAATGTATGAGCTTCTTAAATACCGTCGGCATACTCCATTGTCGGCCACGACCTTGCGTCGGGGGCTTTCTTAATGTTGAGGTGGCAGCGCCCTCGCGCATCACGCGTCGCGGCGTGCGAGCGAATGGCCTCTTGTGCGAGTAAGGCAAACAAGCATCCCATCTTCCGCGCGCCCGCAAAAAACTCGGGATGCCACTGAACCCCCATGATGAACGACCTATCACGCACCTCGACTGCCTCTACCAGCCCATCGGGGCCGTATGCAACGGGGTCGAGCATGGGTGCCACCGTGCGCACTCCCTGATGATGCATGGAATTCGTGGCAAGGCGATCGGTTTCCAAAATGCGTCCGAGCTTCGATTCGTGCACGATTCTCACGAAATGGCTCGTTTCCGAATAATCGCATGTCTGCCAATGCTGCAATGACGTGAACTGATCGGCCAAATCCAAATAGAGCGTTCCGCCGAAAAACACATTGATCATTTGCATGCCGCGGCAAATACCCAACACCGGCACATCGAACTGGTAAGCGTAGCTCAGAATAAGAAACTCGAGATCTTCCCTCTCGGGAGTAAGCTCGCCAAGCTTTTCCGATTTTTCGAGCGAACCGTAGCGTTCAGGATCGATATCGTTGCCGCCGGTGAGCAAAAAGCCATCGATATGGGGGAACAACGTTTCATACACATGCACGTCTTCCACAAGCGGCAGCACCAGCGGAGCCGCCCCGGCGGCCGTAAGCGCTTGAATGTAGCGATTGGCCATGACGACGGACTTTTCGCTGGGATACTGCGTTGGCACCACGCCAATAACGGGAGCAGGCGCGACCGATGGGCAAAGCGATGAGCCCATGCACGATTCCGCGGCACCACATCCCGCCGCAACGCACCGAGAATTCGCCTGTGCACGATATTCCTCGAATTTGGAAACGATGTCTTCGTCAGCCATACGCATCCCCCTTGAAACCCACATGTTAACTAGGAATATAGGTTTCTTTATTTCGAGAAGTTTGTCAAGGCGTAGCTTCCGTAAAAGCCCGAAAGAGCCTTACAACGTTATGGCCTCGCCCGGATTGTCGGGCTCAGATTGCATCCATACCGAAATGGCATCCTGCACGCGCGCGGGCCATTCACGAATATCGTAATACGTCTGATCGTCATAGGTGCCCGTATCGCTCACCACGCCGACGGCCGACATGCCCACGCCCTGAGCGTCGAACACTGCGCGATACTGGTGGTATTTCTGCGTGACAATGGCCACGCTTTGCGCGCCATAAACATTTGCGACGCGCCACATGGTGTCATACGTGTGGTAACCGCCCCCGTCGCAATAAATCACCGATTCGGGAACGCCCTGCGAGACGGCATACGCCTTCATAGCGGAAGGTTCGTCATAGTTTGACTCGCGTCCATCGCCTGACATAACAATAATGGGCGCCACGCCCTTGAAATACAAATCGATCGCCGCATCAACGCGCTTCTGAAGAATAGGCGAAAGCGAGCCATCGGGCAGCACGCTCGCCCCGAGTACGACAATGGCGTCGCATGACGCGACCCGAGACTGCTCGTATTTATCCAACGTCGTGATGGCCGGATTCGCCGACAGCACAACACACGCATTGATGCCACCAACGGCGACAATCGCCGCAATCGCAACCGCCAGCACGAATTTGAACAAACCTTTAAGCACGCAAACCTCTTTCGTTTCCTGAGCGTCCCATAATAAGCCGCGTTTCCAAGGCCGCGCGAAGTCTCCCAAAAACGAGCAAGCCGCCCCCATAGGAGCGGCTTGAATTAATCATACATTGGCCGTCAGGCCGACGTATTCTTACTTCACAACGATATTCACCAAGCGACCGGGAATCACGATCTTCTTGACAACTGTCTTGCCTTCAACGGCATTGGCGGCAGCCTCGAGCGCCTTGGCGATAATGTCGTCCTCGGCAGCGTCGGCGGCAACCGTGATGCGGGCCTTCACCTTGCCGTTGATTTGCACGGCGAGCTCAACCTCATCGGCCTCTGCCTTCTCGGGATCGAACTCGGGCCACGGCTGGTTGTGGATGCTGGGCTCATTGCCAAGCACCGTGGTCCACAGCTCTTCGGCCCAGTGCGGAGCAAACGGAGCAAGCAGCTTCACAATGACTTCGGCAACCTCGTCGCAACCAGCAGCCCACTCGGCGTTGGCAGCACGCTCTTCGGCGCCGGCAGCACGCAGGAAGTCGTTCGTGCTGTTCACGAGCTCCATGATGGCGGCGATTGCGGTGTTGAAATTGTTGCGGTCGATGTCATCGGACACCTTGCCCACCACGCGATGGCGCTCGCGCATCAGCGTCTTGAAGGCGTCGGCGGCATTCAGCTTGGAGTCGCCATTGAACAGCGTATCCTCGCCTGCCTCGCGCTTCAAGTCGTACACAGCGCGCCACACGCGGTTCAGGAACTTGTACAGGCCCGCAAGGCCGTCTTCATTCCACAGCAGCTCCTTGTCGGGCGGAGCCATGAACAGAATGTAGCAACGCACGGCATCGGCGCCGTAGGCAGCAATCATGTCTTCAGGCGAAATGACGTTGCCCTTCGACTTCGACATAACATCGCCGTGCTCGTCGAGCACCATGCCCTGGCACAGCAGATTCGCGAACGGCTCGTCGAAGTTCAGCATGCCCTCGTCGCGCAGCACTTTCGTGAAGAAGCGGCTGTAGAGCAGGTGCAGAATAGCGTGCTCGATACCGCCGATGTACTGGTCGACGGGCAGCCACGAGTTCGCCTTATTGGAATCGAACGGGCGCTCGGCGTTGTGAGGATCGGTATAGCGCATGTAATACCAGCTCGAGCACGTAAACGTGTCCATGGTATCGGTCTCGCGACGAGCCTCGCCACCGCACTTCGGGCACGTGCACTTCGCGAATTCCTCATGCGTGGCGAGCGTCTCACCAGCGGAAAGGTCGATATCCTCGGGAAGGCGCACGGGCAAATCTTCCTCAGGAACAGGCACAACGCCGCATTTCGGGCAATGGATCGCCGGAATGGGATTGCCCCAATAGCGCTGGCGGGAAATGAGCCAGTCGCGCAGGCGGAATTCCACCTTGCGGCGGCCGCGGCCCATAGCTTCGAGCTCGGCGACGATTGCCGCCTCGCCCTCGGAATGCTTGCCGCCGGTCATGCCGGTGTATTTGCCCGACTGCACGAGCGTGCCTTCGGCGGCGTAGGCCTCGGGCCAATCAACCGAGGTAACCACGCGGTTCTGCTCGTTTTTCAGCTGCTCGAACAGCGGGTCGTCATCGCCCAAGATGATGGGAATGATGGGCAAATCGTATTTGCGAGCGAATTCGAAGTCGCGCTGGTCACCGCACGGAACAGCCATAACGGCACCCGTGCCGTAATCGGCGACAACGTAGTCGGCAACCCAAATGGGCAGCTTCTCACCATTGATGGGGTTGACCGCATAACGACCGGTGAACTCGCCGTGCTTCTCGTGATCGCCCTGGGCGCGCTGCACCGCGGTGATCTTCTTGGAAGCCTCAACGAGATCCATAACCGGCTTCTCGTATTCGGTGCCCTCGACAAGCGCCGCAAGGCCCTTGTATTCAGGAGCGAGCACGAAGAAGCTCGCACCGAACAGCGTGTCGGCACGCGTGGTGAACACGGTAATGATATCGTCTTCAGCAGGCTCGGCAGGCGCGTTGCCATCTTTGTCGCACAGCACGAAGTCGACTTCGGCGCCTTCGGAGCGGCCGATCCAGTTGGATTGCTGCTGCTTCACGCGCTCAGGCCAGCCTTCGAGCTGGTCGAGGTCGTCAAGCAATTCCTGCGCGTAGTCGGTGATCTTCAGGTACCACTGCGTGAGGTCGCGCTTTTCGATTTCAGAATCGCAGCGCCAGCAACGGCCTTCGATAACCTGCTCGTTCGCCAGAACAGTCTGGCAACCCGGGCACCAGTTCACCGGAGAATTGCGACGCTCAACGAGGCCACGCTCCCAGAACTTCTCGAAAATCCACTGGCCCCAGCGATAGTACTCAGGGTCGCACGCAACAACGGTGCGGTCCCAATCGTAAGAAAAGCCCATGCGCTTAAAGCTGGCCTTCTGGGTTTCAATGTTGGCATACGTCCATTTAGCAGGATGACTGTGGTGCTTGATGGCCGCATTTTCTGCAGGCAGGCCGAAAGCGTCCCAACCCATGGGGTGCAAAACGTCGAAGCCCTTCATGCGATAGTAGCGAGCAATAACGTCGCCGATCGAATAGTTGCGGGCGTGGCCCATGTGAATGTCGCCCGAGGGATACGGGAACATTTCCAAGATATACTTCTTGGGGCGCCCGTCTTCTTCATGCACCTTGTTGATGCCGCTTTCTTCCCAAGCCGCTTGCCAACGCGGCTCGATCTCGAGAGGGTTGTATTCCTTCATGTGTGCTCCTGCTAATCCGGAACTTCAGCGCTTATGCGCAACAATAATTCGCCTATTGTAACGCGCCTTGGCACTCCATACAAAAAAACGTCCGCAAACGCGGACGGTATTACAGCTAAAAAAGAAATATTCAAGCAATATTCAATACATGCAGAGCACTTATGCAAGAAACAGCCCAAACGCTTTGCCAAAATGCACCTTTTCCCAATCATCGAGTGGCCTTTCCTGCGTCTGCATAAGAAAGATTCTGCCGTACAGACACAGACACGAAGCCTTTCGACCGAGAAAATCGCCATTACAGGAAGCGATAGGAAACAGTGCGCACGCCCCAATCGAAGCAGCTGCTCGCGCCAAGAGCCTTCCATACGCCGGGCTGCAAATCGAGCGCGCGAGAACCGCCGCCCAAACCACCGCAGTCGTTCACCACAGCAACAACCGTGCGTCCGCCGTAGCTGATTTCAACCGAGCGTCCGAAATAGGAGCGATAATTCGGCATGGACATGGGCACCGCCACGCCCATGGAGCTTTCGCTGACGATCGCGCCCGTTGCGGTGCGTGCGCCCAACGTGCCATCGCTCGTGGAACCATAGGCCGAAACAACGCCCGACTGCCAGCCCGACGCGCTGCTGTTCGAAGAATTGGAATTGTTCGAGCTCGAGTTGCTCGAGTTCGATTCGCTCGACGAGCTGTTTGATGATTGGTTGCCCGAATTCGATGCCGCGCTGTTGCCGGACTCTTCCGCCTTTTCGGCGGCGCCCTTCGATTCCTCCGTAGACGTTTGTTCGGCTTGGGACTGAGCTTGTTGCTGGGCCCGCAAGGCTTCAGCCTGCTTTTGCAGCTCGGCCAAACGAGCGGCCTCGGCTGCAGCCTGGGCATCGCTCAAGTGCGCACTCGCCTGAGTCACGACCTGCTGAGCTTCAGCTTGCTTGGCCTCGGCATCGGAAATAGCTTTGACCTGTTCGTCTTTTTTCTTGTTCAAATCGTCAAGAGCGTCGTTGAACGTAGCTTCGAGCTGTTTTTGCTCGGCGATTTGGCGAGCTTGATCTTCTTGAATCGCATCGAAGTACTGCATGTTATTCACCAGATCGCTGATGTTTTGCGATTCGAGCAATACTTTAATAAGGGAGATGCCGCCTGTTTTATATTCTTGGGTGGCATAGATACCGAGCTTGTTTCGGCCGGCCTGGGCTGCCGACTGCGCGTCCATCACGCCCTGAGTTGCCTCGTCGATTTGCTGTTGCAATTCCTCCGCCTGCTTGACGAGGGCTTCATGCTCCGAAGCAATTTGGGACATGCGAGCTTCGGCGGCGCTGAGAGCGTTTTGGGCATCGCTCACCTCATCGGCATATGCGGGCGCGGCGGATGCGAAGGTCAGCGAGCCAGCGGACAGAACGCCCGCGAGCAGCAACGCCGTTATGTTGGAAAAGGTTTTAATACAAACCGCTTTCGTCGTTTTCTATACGCCGCCGACCGCGCGAAATGCGCCATCGGCCATGGCGGAAACCCGCCTTCTTATACCCACGAATCACATGGGAAAGAAACACAACCGATCATTGTGAACAAACCCCCTGGTAAAGTCAATGCAGGTTACCCATGCCCCACAGGAGTAACGTTTCCCCATATAAAAAGCGACCCCGAAAGGTCGCTTTTTTGCTCATTTTATTCGCTTGAAAGGCTTTGAATTAGCGAACGCGAGAAACGTACGGCGTCTTGTCTTTCAGCAAAACGTCGTGCGCGCCGCCCTCGACGATAGAAGTCGAAGACACGGTGGTGAGCTTCGCCTTGTCGCGGAACTCGGGAATCGTGAGCGCGCCGCAGTTGCACATCGTGGACTTGATCTTGAGCAGCGTAACGGCAATGTTGTCTTTCAGGCTGCCAGCGTAAGGCACGTAGGAGTCGACGCCCTCTTCGAAGGAGAGGCTCTTCTTGCCGCCGAGGTCGTAACGGCCCCAGTTGCGAGCGCGGGCAGAACCCTCGCCCCAGTATTCCTTCATGTAGGTGCCGTTGACCATAACCTTGGCCGACGGGGACTCGTCGAAGCGAGCGAAGTAGCGGCCGAGCATCACGAAGTCGGCACCCATAGCAAGCGCGAGCGAGATGTGGTGGTCGTAGACAATGCCGCCGTCGGAGCAGATGGGCACGTAGATGCCGGTCTCCTCGAAGTACTCGTCGCGAGCCTTGGCGACCTCGATGGTCGCGGTAGCCTGGCCGCGGCCGATGCCCTTGGTCTCGCGGGTGATGCAGATGGAGCCGCCGCCGATACCGACCTTGATGAAGTCGGCGCCAGCCTCGGCGAGGAAGCGGAAGCCCTCACGGTCGACGACGTTGCCTGCGCCGATTTTCACATCGTTGCCGTAGTGCTCGCGCACCCATTCGATGGTCATCTTCTGCCAGTCAGAATAGCCCTCGGAAGAGTCGATGCACAGCACGTCGGCGCCAGCCTCGACCAGAGCGGGAACGCGCTCGGCGTAGTCGCGGGAGTTGATGCCCGCGCCAACCAGATAGCGCTTCTCGTTGTCGAGCAGCTCAA
Organism: uncultured Slackia sp.; assembly: GCA_934661005.1. Taxonomy (GTDB): domain Bacteria; phylum Actinomycetota; class Coriobacteriia; order Coriobacteriales; family Eggerthellaceae; genus Slackia. Next base: position 26,332 of record CAKUIK010000007.1, on the reverse strand, counting down.
GCGGGTTTTCCTTATGGGTGTCGTAGTCTTGACGGAACACGAGGTAGCACAGGTTGTCGTTCGCGTCGACGATAGGCAGGCTGTTGAGCTTATGATCCCAGATGATATCGTTGGCTTCCTTGAGTGAAGTGCCTTCGGTAGCGACCACGAGGTTCTCGCGAGGAGTCATGAACTCGGAAACCTTGGTGTCGAGCGACATGCGCGAAAGGCGATAATCGCGCTCGGTGACGACGCCGAGCAGCTTGCCGCCAGCCTGGCCGTTATCGGTGACGGGCATGGTGGAATGGCCGGTTTGCTCCTTCAGGGCGACGACTTCCTCGAGCGTGGTGTCGGGCGAAAGGTTGGTGTCGGAAACGACGAAGCCAGCCTTGTACGCCTTCACGCGAGCGACCATGGCCGCTTCGCTCTCGATGGTCTGGTTGCCGTAAATAAACGAAATGCCACCTTCCGTGGCGAGGGCAACAGCCATGTGGTCGTCAGAAACAGCGGCCATAATTGCCGACACCATGGGGATGTTCAGCGAAATGGGGCACTCTTCCTGACCCTTGCGGTAACGCACCAGCGGCGTTTTCAAGTCAACCTTCGCAGGGATGCAGGACGCCGGGGTGTGGCCCGGGACCAGCAAATACTCATTGAACGTACGCGAGGGTTCCTCGTAGTAGAACGCCATCTGATGTCTCCTTCGGTTTGTGTGTTTTCCGGAACGTTAACGGAACATTATATGCGCCCCCAACGCGCGAATGCCATAGCTCTAAACAAATTCAAAGGACGCACGAAACTGAAGGGCGGGATGCATCAATAAGGCGAAGAAAACGACATTGGCCAAGGGCGAAAGGCAAGAAAACGCCCATGAGCGGTTATTCATCGAATTCCGCCCAAATAATCTCGTCGATTTTATCCACAATTTCGAAAGCGTCTTCAACTGCTCGCCGGTAACTTGCACTGTCGCATTTTGTTTTGCTCTGTATGGGCGGCAGAAAAATAACCTCGTTGCCTCGCTGGCGCGTGGTGATTTTCAATGTCATTGATGTGCAGTACGCCTCATTGTATGCACATGCCATGCTGCCAAGCAGCGCACCCTCGAGGCCGCCGAACAACACCTCGCCTGTCACGGCGCCAACAAGGCTGCCCTTTTCGACCATTTTGCCGTTCTCAAGCAAGTCGCACCCAGCCAAATCGCAGTACGCGATGATATAGGCGTCTTCCTTGACGCTGAGCCCCACCTTCGAAAAATGGACCTCTTTTCGGCGATCGTCGAACTGCGCAAGATTGCTCACAGCATACCAAGGGCTGAAATACCTGCCGGCAAGAACAGCCTGGACCATAGCATCGACGCCAGCCACGGGCGTGTAGAGGAAGTTTCTCGCCACATACCGTATATTTCCCATGGAGTTATCTGGGTCGTTCGCCAGCTCAGGCAGACCAAGCCCCCGAAAACAGCTGGCACACATCGCGCCATCGAGAAGCTCGATTTTCGCCGACAGCGCGCCGAGTCGCCGGTGACACCTACAACATTCGGCCACGAAAACCTCCTCACACTACAACCCAGCCACGCTTTCGGCGTAGGTCCTTACTGGTAATTCTCCAGGATTGCCGATAGGTAGCCCGCATACGCCTGGCGCAACGACTGCGGCTCTTCGATTTGCACGCTCGACCCGAATGTCGCAAGCCACCCGTAGAACGTGGGCGCGGCCATAACCGTCACGCACACGCGCGCCCAACCGTCTTCCGCGGGCAGCACCTCGACATCTTTACCGAAGCGGTCGACAATCGCGCTCATCACAGAACCACGCACGAGCAGCGTGACGCCGACCGATTCGCCATGGAACATGCCGAACACGCGCTGCTGGTGCTTCGCCACATCGAATGACGAAATCTCATCGTTGCGCGTGGCTGTCTCGCTCGAAACCTCGAGGTTCTGCATTCTATCAACGCGGTAATGAGTGAAGCCGGCGTATTTGTCGTTCCAAACAATGAGGTAGTATTCATCGTCCATATATGCAAGCTGAACAGGGGTTTCTTTGTATATCTCACTCCCATCCCCATGTTTGCACGTAACGCGCTTCTTATGCTCGTCGTATTTGAAATAGCGGAATTCGATTTTGCGGCGAAGCGATATGGCGCGCTGAATGGCGTCGATGTTGTAGAACACCGACTCGTTCTGGCTCTTGATGCGGCCTTCGACGTGCACCTGCTTTCGCAGGTTTTCGTCCATATATCTGCTGCCGAGCTTTCCGATGCCCTCAACGAGGGAGCGACTCTTGCTTTCGGTAAGGAATTTCGACGACTGCACAGCATCGGCCAAAAGCAAAAGCTCTTGTTCTTGGAAATCGCGCGTGGCCAAGCCGTATTCGACGGGCGCACGATTGTATTTCAGAATGTTGTAGCCGAACGCGCGCAAGCAGTCGATATCGCGATACAAGGTTTTACGTTCGACATTCACGCCGAGCTCGGCGAGCTTTCCGATGATTTGCGGCGCAGTAAGGCCGTGGTCGTCATCGGTCTCGCGCTCGAAAATACGCGCCAAATGCAGCAACTTCAATTTGCTTGCGACAACTTCGGCCATGTTCGCTCCAATCGCCAACGCACATGCTTTGCTCGGAACAATTATATTCCGAAAAAAGAAGGTGAGTGTCCCTCGTGGTGTACACATAAGGGAAGACTTTCGGTTAAGACCATTCTGTTTCGTTTCGCTGCCGTTGTGCCGACACGCCCACCAAAAGCACGGATCAGGGCCTAAGACGTTCCCGCCATATACATGCGCCGCCTCACGACAACCGCCGTCGCAGATTGCTTCGTGCTCGCAACCGACGCACATGCGCGGTCGATATTCTCTTTTGGCGAATAAGTTCCAGTACTCGTTGCACTCCAGCTCGTCCAACTCGAACACACTGCAAAGCCTTTGTTCCGAATGATTGCAGACCCGCACGTATCCACTCGGATCGACCACGTAGAACGACTTCGCAGCACCACACTGAAAGCTAACGCTGAGCGATTTGAGGTTATCGGAATCCTCGACCGCGCAATAAGGCAGCTCGGTCCCCACATGTCCATATGCCCCGGCCTTACCGAGCACTTCCTCTGCAATACGCAACATCTCATTGATTTCGATTCTATTCAACAAGAACTTGCTATTTTCCAATCCCCTTCCTCCAGGGAGAAAGCGGTTGAGAAGTATATAGGAGGCCCCGTTGATCAGCGAATAGGCAATTGTTTCATAAAGCTCAGGAAGATTGACCTTCGTCACTGCGATGTTTGCAGTGACCCTCATACCCATTGCTTGCGCCGCCCTAAAAAGGCCCATGACATGCTCAACCCCATTGTAGCCCGTCTGTTCCTCGAATGTTTCTATTCCGGGAACGCTGATGCTCAGGCTGACTTCTCGAGCGTTGAGCTCCTGGAGCATTCTTTCGTCTATTGCCCTGCCGTTCGAGACAAGACAAGGCTGCAAGCCTTCGTGCAATGCGGCGTCGATGATGCTAAGCAGGTCTGGCCTTAGCGTAGGCTCACCCCCGCTGAACGACACAATGCAAGTACCCCTTCTTCCCATCTCATGAAAAGCCCGTCCCCATGCGACGACGTCAAGCTCCTGCTCCTTCGCAAGCGCATCCGCTTCCCAAGGGCACGAACAAAAGATGCAACGATGGTTGCAGCGATAGGTCAGTTCCACCGCCGCGACTTCGGGCATAGCATTCATCGCCGCGTCCCCAAACCAAGCACTCGTTCTATGCTTTCCCTGAAACCGTCGGCGGACTCATACAGGCTATGCGCCCTATAATCCTTATCCAGCTCCTGATAGCTTTTCGCGCCCTTCAGAAATTCGAGAGCTACCCTGAGATCGTCATCGCAGTACATCTGGTCAAGCGGCGTCAAATGGTATTCTTTTTCCTCTTTCGTCTTAAAACCAAAGAATACGTTTGTTGACTCGTGCTCGAGACTCGGAAGAGAGTGGCTGCTCACGCACCTATCGCAATAGAAAAGAATCTGCGCGTCGTAGCCAAAATCCCGGCATTCCTTTGCTATCCGCCGATAATTAGTCAGCACGCTTCTAACGCCTCGGCCGACTATGTTGAACCGCTTCCCGCATTGTTCGCAGACCTTCGGCACAGCATCTTTCGCCGGCATTGCTGCCGGCGCATAGCACATAGCAAACATTCCCCTTGGCTCAAAATCATCCCGCGTTGCATCCAACGCAAGCAATTTCTCTTCGAGCTGTTCTTTCGTAAGCGAGAAGTCCATCGATAACGACCTTCCTTAATCTGCAATGACGCTTGAGCGTATCTCCATCGACGCCACAAGTTCCGCCAGACAGGCATCAAGATCACCATGCCTGCCATGATATCGAAACCATTGCTTTCGGAGTACAGCAGAATGGACAACTAGCGAATTCTGGCACCCCTCGCTATACGCATCTATTCGTTATTAGCCGCATGTCATTCTGCGATTTTTTGAGATAGCACAAGCCTCCGTCGTTGTAGCCTTAAAACCCTCTTCGCACTGGTCCAAACGCCTACTGCCTTACCGATCCCTCCCCGCCTTCGGCGCATGTCCTGCGGCCATTCTGTTTCGTTTCGCTGCCGACACGCCGTTGCGCCCACTGCGCTTCTATAATGCGCTTGTGAGAATTCCCAAGCGAAAGGAACTGCTTTGGAGCACAAGAACGCATGGCTCGCATACGACGAGCCGCAGCTGGCCGAGCTCGAGAAGCTCGCGACCAACTACATCGACTTCATCAGCGCCAACAAGACCGAGCGCGAATGCGTGGCCACCGCCATCGCTCAAGCGCGCGAGACGGGCTACATTTCGCTCGACGAGGCGCGTGCCGCGGGCAAGCAGCTCGTTGCGGGCGACAAGGTCTACGCCGAGCTGTACGGCAAAACCATCATTCTGGCGCACATCGGCAACCGTCCCATGCAAGAAGGCCTCAACATTCTGGGCGCGCACGTCGATAGCCCGCGTTTGGACATCAAGCAAAACCCGCTCTACGAATCGGGCGATCTCGCGCTGCTCGACACGCATTACTACGGCGGCATCAAGAAATACCAGTGGGTCACGCTCCCGCTCGCCATTCACGGCGTTATCGCGAAGAAGGACGGCAGCGTTGAGCGCGTGAACGTGGGCGAAGACGCGGGCGACCCCGTGTTCTGCATCACCGACCTGCTTATTCACCTCGCCAACGACCAAATGCAGAAGAAAGCCTCCGAGGTCGTCGAAGGCGAAAACCTCGACGTACTCGCAGGTGGCCGCCCCGCAGCGAAGGCGGAAGACAAAGAAGACGCCGAGAAAACCGAGCTTGAGAAGCTCGCGGAAAAAGAACCCGTGAAAGCGACCATGCTCGCGCTGCTCGCCGAGAAATACGGCATGGAAGAAGAGGACTTCCTTTCCAGCGAGCTCGAGGTTGTTCCCGCCGGTCGCGCACGCGAGCTGGGCTTCGACCGCTCCATGGTGCTTGGCTACGGCCACGACGATCGCGTATGCGCCTTCCCCAGCTTGGTCGCGCAGCTTGAGGCGAGCGACCTTGAGAAAACGGGCATCTGCATTCTGGTCGACAAGGAAGAAATCGGCAGCGTCGGCGCCACGGGCATGACATCGATGTTCTTCGAGAACACCATCGCCGAGCTCATGGACCTCGCCGGCCAGGCGGGCGATTTGCCGCTGCGCCGTTGCCTCGCGAATTCGTCCATGCTTTCGAGCGACGTGTCTGCGGGCTTCGACCCCAGCTATGCAAGCGCCTTCGAAACGAAAAACGCCGCCTACCTGGGTCGCGGCGTGGTGTTCAACAAGTTCACCGGCGCGCGCGGCAAAAGCGGCTCCAACGACGCGAACGCGGAATACATGGCGAAGATTCGCGCCATTATGGACAAGGGCGACGCCGCGTTCCAAACCGCCGAGCTTGGTCGCGTCGATGTGGGCGGCGGCGGAACCATCGCCTATATTCTGGCCGAATACGGCATGAATGTCATCGACTGTGGCGTGCCTGTGCTTTCGATGCACGCGCCGTGGGAAGTGGTCGACAAGGCCGACATCTACGAGGCGCTGAAAGCCTATCGCGCATTCTTGAAATACGCATAGCGACAGATGCGAGAATGCGGGCGAAAAGCTCAATTCCTCGCCCGTTTGCACGAAGTCAACCGCCGGCCCGCGCATTGCCGCGCGGGCCGCGTTGCGTCCATCGCACGCCAACCGCACAACCAACCCAAGGAGCAATCTGGTGGCAAAAACGTTTTCGATTCTCGGCGACTCCATTTCGACATTCGACGGGTGGAACCCTTCGGGCTTCGACGTGTTCTATTCCGACGAACGATTGGAGAAAACAGGCGTCACGCATGTCGAGCAAACATGGTGGCACCTGCTCATCGACCACTTCGGGGGCATGCTTTTGAAGAACGGCTCATTTTCGGGAAGCCTCGTTGAGGGCGGCTTCTTTCCCGCCGGCGATTCCGACGCGCGCGCCGACGCGATTCTAGGCGAGGCGGGCGAAGCTCCCGACGTCATCGTTTGCTTCATTGGCATTAACGATTACGGCTGGGGCGGCGCAAAAATGAACGCCGACGGCCACGGCTCGGCGTGCCCTGCCGAGCTTTCCGCGCAAGCACCCGTCGAGAAGGTTCTTGCCGAGCTTGCGGCACCCGACCAAATCGACCGTTTCAAAACCGCTTACGCTTCGATGCTCGCACGCCTTCGCGCGCGCTGCCCGGAAGCCGAAATTTGGTGTGTCACGCTCGTTTCCGGGCGCATTGCGGGCCACACGAAACCGCAGTTCGCGTACGATTTCCGCGGCGTTCCCTTCGCCGAATACAACGATGCCATTCGCGCATGCGCACGCGAGGCCGGCGCGCATATCGCCGACGCCTTCGCCTGCGGCATGGATTACGAGGCGATTGAGGGCACGCACCCCACCGCGCGAGGCATGCGCCAACTTGCTGGCATGTTCGCCTGGTCGATGGAACACGAAGCAGAAATCGACGCCACGCTGGGCCGCGGCGCGCGCGGACTCGCCACGGTTCCGCAAAGCATACTGCCTGCCGAACTGCTCGGCGAATGGGAAGATGCCCAAACATGGCGCAGCGCGCCGTTGTGCGCCGATAAGCCCTGCAGTTTCTGCGAACACGCCATGGCGCCAAACAACGCCTGGTTGCTCATGTGCGACAACTAAACCGCACGCGTTCACGAAAAAGGCGCTGGCTTTTGCCTATCGGCGAGCCAGCGCCTTCGTTATATTCAGGCATACCATGCATTGCGTTTGAATGTTGTTTCCACCAGCGCAAGAGTCTCGAAATTCGCATGGCGTCGCCCAAACAGAATACTGGCAACCGCCAATTTCGCTCGCGAATGGCAATCTCGCCGCATTTCGGCATGCGGAAAACCGAAACACGATGGCACTACCCTATCGATGGCTCACGAAGTAACCCGCTGCCTCAACCGCTTCTTCGACAGAAGCTTGGTCAAGGGCGCCCTTCGAAAGAATATGCGCCGTTTTGGAACCGAGGTCGACGCGCGCCCACACATTGCCAGGATCAATCGAATTGATGGCATTCTGAACGCGCTCAACGCATTTCTCGCAAGTCATTCCGCCGATTTTCAAATCGAGCACAGAATCATAGTTCATCTCATCGGTATCGTGCACCTTCGTCGCTTTGAATTTCTTCGACGAGTCTTTCGCACCGCCACCGCAGCAGTCATCTTTGAGCGAGAATACGCGATACATGCGACGGGCGGCAAAAACCATGCCCACGATGATGACCGCCAGCAAAACGGCCGTTTGAGCGTTCATGCCTTCCATATGTAAATCTTCCTTAACATCGAGTTTACCTTCATTGACTTTAAAGGATTGTAACACTACCCTTACTTTTGCAAAAAGTATGTGTGAGCATGCATCGTTCACACATCAACGCATTCGCGATTCATCGCGGTTCGAAGGAGGACAAACATGAAAAAGGCTACGTTCAACACCCTGCTGGTTGGCGGCGGTTTCTTGTTGGGCACCGCAGGCATCAAGGCGCTCACCAGCGCACCCGCAAAGAAGGCCTACGTGCATGGCATCGCATGCGGCCTGCGCGCGAAGAATTGCTACCAGGATATGGTTGAACAGGCGAAAGCCGAGGTCGATGACCTGGTTGCTGAAGCCACCTATCTTACGAGTGACGCGAAAACCGAGCCCGAAGCCCCTGCTGAATAACGCCTCGCGGTATTCGCTATGGAGTTCTCGATAATTAAAGAGATCCCCGGCAGGGCCCGCCTCAAATTGGCGGGCCCTGTTCCTGAAGAGGACCTCGACGCACTCATCAAACTCACCAAAGAAATCGATGGCGTACGCCGTGTGCAGCTCTACGGCCGCATCGGCCAAATGTCAGTCGACTTCGACGCCACCAAGCGCACGCACGTGCTCGATACGCTCTGCACGTTCGATGCCGACAAGATCGCCGACGCGAAAACCGGCTACACGGTGCAGTTTGAACCGCGCACGCACGCGTTGTTCATGAATCTGGCCGTTCTAATTGGCGCTCGCTATGCGCGCAAGTGGTTTTTACCCGCGCCCATCCGCGCCGTGTGCACCGTCGTAGGCTTCCTGCCGTTTTTGCGCGCCGCGCTGTTTGAACTGTCGCGTTCGCGCCTTACCGTGCCCGTGCTCGACGCCTCAGCAATTGGCATTTCGTTCGTCAAACGCGATTTCGATACGGCATCGCAAACCATGTTCCTGTTGAACGTGGGCGAGCTGTTGGAAGATTACACGCGCGCCATGAGCGAAAACGAACTCATCAGCTCGCTTCTTGACGTGCCCGACAAGGCTCAGAAGGTGCTTGGCGACACCGAGACAAGCGTGCCGGCGGTCGAGCTTATGCCTGGCGATTTAGTGGCCGTACGCACCGGCATGTCTATTTGCATCGATGGCGTCGTGGAGCATGGATGCGCCATGGTGAACCAAGCCACCTTGACCGGCGAGCCTTTGGCCGTGGAGCGAACCGTTGGAGACGATGTGTTTGCCGGCACCGTCGTAGAAGATGGCGAGATTTTGGTACGCGTGCGCGCCAATACGTCGCAGACGAAACTGCGGTCCATCGTGTCGCTCGTTGAAGCCGCCGATTCGCTGAAATCGGAAGGCCAATCGCGCATGGAGAACCTGGCGAATAAGATTGTGCCATGGAATTTTCTGCTCGCAGGTCTCGTGGCGCTCACTACGCGCAGCCTCGTGAAAACGTCCGCCGCGCTCATGGTCGATTACTCATGCGCGCTGAAGCTCACGGGCTCCATCGCCGTTATGACCGCTATGAGCAACGCCGCCAAAGCCGGCGTCATGGTGAAAGGCGCGAAGTATTTCGAAGCCTTTGCCAAAGCAGACACCATCGTGTTTGATAAAACGGGCACGCTTACGGAAGCCCAGCCGAAGCTCGCACGCGTGATTCCCACCGATGGCTGGAGCGAAGACGAGGTGCTGCGTTTCGCGGCATGTCTGGAAGAGCACTTCCCCCACCCCGTCGCACGCGCCGTTGTTGCCGCCGCCCAAGAACGCGGCCTCGAGCATCGCGAGCGCCACGCCGCAGTAGAGTACATCGTCGCACATGGAATCGCGTCGGCGCTCGACGGGAAACGCGCCGTCATTGGCTCGGCGCACTTCGTGTTCGAAGACGAACATGCGCATTTGGATTCGGAGGCTCTTTCCCGCGTCGAAGCCGAAATGGAGGGACTGTCGCCCCTATTTTTGGCCGTTGACGGCGAGGTCGTGGGCGTACTCGGAATCGAAGACCCCTTGAAACCCGGCGTGAAGGAGGCCATCGCCGAACTCCACAGTTTGGGATTCAAACACATCGTCATGCTCACTGGCGACTCTACGCGCACCGCCACCCGCATCGCCGCCGAAGCCGGCATCGACGAATTCCAGGCCGACTTGCTGCCCGAGGATAAATTCGCTTACGTCGACCGCATCAAGAGCGAAGGGCGATGCATCGCCATGGTTGGCGACGGCGTGAACGATTCGCCCGCACTTGGGCGCGCCGATGTGGGCCTCGCCATGGGTGGCGGCAGCGATATTGCCAAAGAAGTTGCCGACATTATTTTGTCTGACACCGATTTGCACGCTGTTGTACGCCTGCGGAAAATGAGCCAAGGCCTGGTTAATAGGCTCAACGGTTCATATGGCAAGGTCATGGTCACCAATTCCGCCCTGCTAGCGCTCGGCATTGCCGGCATCATCACACCGCAAACCTCGTCGCTTTTGCATAATGCCTCGACGATTCTCTTCAGTCTCAACAACACCAAAGCCTATTTGCCGCCAAGAAAGGCATAGCAAAAAGGCCTAGACATGCGATGGGCGCCCTTATGGACGCCCATCATTTTTGCAGCAATAGTTTCTTTTTAATACTTACCGATATTTCAGTACTGTGTATGTAATTATGCGTTTGGTATCAAATAGAGACCCCGTTTCTATTATGCTTCTAACGCATTAATTGACACCTGCAACCATTTAGTGATTGCATCCACAGTCATGCCCATGCGCATGGCCATGTTCCGCATGATGATCGTGTCCACAACCGCAACCGTGACTCTGGCCAGCTTCTTGCGTCGCAACGGCGCCATTCTGCGCAAGCGCCGCAGCCACAGCGGCCTCTTCTGCCGTCGTTACAACCTCATAAGGCCACGAGGACAAGCCGGGGGCGTTGTAGACATTCACGTAGCCGAGCGATTCCATGTGCTCGCACGCACGAGCCGAACGCTCGCCAGCATTCGAATAGAGCACGATGACCGAAGCGTCGTCGGAGAGCTCCATGCCTTTGCCATTCGCGATAGCGTCGAGGCCGCGCTCGCCAAGCGCCTCATCGAACAGGCAATCGACAATATCGTCAACCGACATGTTGCCAGCGCCAGGAATATGGCCCGCATCGAATTCCTCTTCGTCGCGCACGTCGACCAACAGCATATACGGGTCATTGGCGAGCATTTCCTGCAGTTCCGCGTGATCAAGTTCCATAGCAAGCCCTTCGTTACAAATTGTTTTCACGGCCTGGGCCGTGCTATAATACGGTCAGATGGCAGCGCCCGCCGAACTAACGCACTTTCCAGGGGAGTTAGCTACGGGTGATGCTTTCGTTTATGTTGGGCCGGTCTTGCGACCGGCTTTTTCATTTCCTAGGCACCATTTTCTTTTCTCGTTTCTTCCTGCTTTGGATTCGTTCAGCACAATCGAATACAAATCCGACGATTGAGCACCATGCCGCAACGGCCATCACAATATCCATGGTGGTTACTCCTATCAAAAATCGAAGGGAGCATCACCCGCAGGAATCGGCGAGCACTACCGCGACATATTGTATCATCGAACATAGGTTCGAATTAAGCGAAGATTAGCCCAGTTCGACGAAGCGAATCTCTCTCACGGCGCCATTCTCAAGAGCAATTTTCGCAAGCTGCCGCTTCGAGCCACCGCGCGGGCGCGTGACCGAGCCGGGACACAGCACAACGTCGGCGGGAGACGCGGCCGCCCCGCGCAGCAATTCGGGCACATGGGTGTGCCCATGAATCGCCACCTGCGGCACAGGGTCGCCAGGCTTCAAGACGTTTGTGCGACCCGAAAGAATCGCGCGCAAATCGGTTGGCGTATGCGTCACCAAAAAGCGCACGCCCCCGATACGAGGAGTCGCCACCGGACGTACCGACTCGCCATATTCGGGATAGTCGTTATTGCCCAGCACAGCGCACACTGGCGCAAGCGCGCCAAGCTCGAGCAATATTCCCGGATTGCAAATATCGCCCGCATGAATAATAAAATCGCAATCGGCCAGTTCGGCATACGCGTCTTCGGGAAGCCGTCCATGAGTATCGGACAATACCCCAACCAATAAACCAGCCATCAACAAGCATCCCCTCTCAAGCCTAAAGCTGACAACTGCGATTTCACGTCGGGCGGATTGACCCAAAAGAGGAGCGAAACGCGATTTCCAGCGGAAACGACGGATAGAAGCGAATCCGTCCTAAGCCTAGCGCGGCGTCGAGCATTTCCATCGATCGACGCCGCGCCAAAAGCACCTTACTTATGATACGGCTCGCCACGAGAAATCTTGAACGCCCGATAGGTTTGCTCGAGCAGCACCACACGCGCGAGATTATGCGGAAGCGTGATTTTCCCGAAAGACATGCTCTCATCCGCAACATCGCGCACACCCTGGCTTACGCCGCCAGAACCGCCCACAATGAACGAGATTTCGCTCACGCCCGAAAGGGCAAGCGCATCAACGCGCGCAGCGATGCCTTCGCTCGAAAGCTCTCGACCGCCCACATCGAGCAGAATGACATGAGAATGCTCGGGCAGCTTCTCCAGAATGGAACGGCCTTCCTTCGTGCGCGCGCCGTCTTCCCCGCCCACTTTAGCGGGATCGCAATCGGGCACTTCGTCCACGCGCACCTTCGCATAGCCCTTAAGACGCTTCAGGTACTCGTCGCATGCCTCCTTCCAGAATCGCTCTTTCAACTTCCCTACGGCAACGACCTGGATTTTCATTGGCCCACTCCTTTCCCTTAATACGATTTAGGCGCCACCACAACGGCGACGCCTAAGCGAATTCAGTATCTGATTGTAGCGAAAGCGCGCATGGTTCTCAACGGCGCATTTTAGGTCGTAAACGGCATGTCAAAAGGGAAACGCCATAAGAATCGACATTGCCCAAACGCAGCGCTCGAGGAAAGACGGCGGAAAAGACCCTCCTTTTTGCCCGCGAAAAGGCGCAGGAGCAACCCTTTTATTCAGCCCCCTCCTACAGCGAATCGCGAAGCGCCTTCAACTTCGCGACCGTATCGCCGCCCAAACGTTCGGCAACGGTATTCTTCACGGCGGTTTTCGGCGATTCGTCCAAATGGAACTCGTGGGCATTCACCGCAACCGCTCGGCTGAAGCCGTTTGCGCTCATGCGGTCGACGCCTCCGCCGAACACCGTGTTCTGAATAGCCGCATCGCTCGAAACCACCATGGTTTCAATGCCTCGTGCGCGCGCATCCCACGCGAGCTTCTCAATCACCTTGTCGGCAGAATCGCCCGCGCGCGAGAACACGATGCGTACGCCAGCGATTTTCTCGAAGCTGCCATCAGAGAATTCGTTGCCTGCGCCGTCGAATACGATAATCGCCTCGAAGTCGCGCCCGGCATACATCACCACATCGTCGATGAGCGCCTCGCGAGCGCGATTGAACGAATCGGTGTCGTAATCGGGGTTCGGCCCTGAGTTGCGCATATCGCGATAACGCGAGCCGCTGCGCAGCACGTTGTAGCCGTCGACGAGCAATAATTTCCTGCGTTGCTTAGCCATTGCGAACAAGCGCCCCGCTATTCGCCTTCAGCAGCGCGAACGGTAGTCTGGCGCATCCACTCATACATAACCGCTGTGCACGCCTGCGCAACATTGAGCGAACCCACGTGGCCCGCCTGCGGCAGTTTCACCAGAAAGTCGCATTTCTCAAGCGTCAGGCGCGCAAGGCCTTCGGCTTCGTTGCCCATCACGAGCGCGATTTTGCCGTAAAGCGGCGCATCCCACACCGTATGCTGTGCTTTTTCGCTTGCGCCAGCAACCCAGAAACCAGCCTTCTTCAAACGGTCGATGGCCGAAGCGAGGTTGGTGGCCTGCGCGCAACGCACGTGATTAATGGCGCCCGCCGAGCTTTTGTACGTCGCCGCGGTCACGCTTGCCGAGCGCTTGCCCGGAATGATGAGGCCGCTCGCGCCAATAACGTCGACCGAACGCGCGATGGCACCGAGGTTGCCCGCATCGGTAATATGGTCGAGCAACACGACGAGTGCGGCACCATTGTTCTTTTCGGCATCGCGCTCGGCGATCTTCAGAATATCGGTGACGCTGGAATACTGGTAAGGCTTCGCATGCGCCATAACGCCCTGGTGGCTGCCACGCTCGCTGCGCTCGTCGAGCACCTTGCGCGGCACGGTTTTCACTGGCACGTCGTACTGCTTCGCCTTGCGCAAAATGTCTTTGATTTGGCTATCTTGCTGAACATTGTCGGCCATAAGCACCGAAATAAGCGGCATCTGCGCACGCAGCGCCTCGATAACCGGACGTTTTCCTTCAATGTAGTCTGCCACGTGGGCTCCTTTGCGGTTTCGATAAATGGGGAGTTCTCGTTGCGGCCGCAGGGGCCGCATGCGACCGTCTGAGTTCAAACTTGCCCTTCATCCTAAAGTTGAACGAAGCCAGGCGGGCGCATAGTGAGCGAAGCGAACAGTAGCCCGCCGTGGTCGCTCGCGGCCCTTGCGACCGCGACGAGAACGGCGGGGTTGATTACTTAGCCTTTACACGAGCGCCAGCGGCGGTGTCTTCTACCACCAAACCAAGCTCGCCCAAGGCGTCGCGAATGGCATCGGCCACCGCCCAGTCCTTCGCGGCGCGCGCTTCGGCGCGAGCGGCGATAAGGGCTTCGGCGGCCTCGGCCGTATCGTCGCCAGCGTAGCCAGCGCGTTCGGCGGCGAGCGCGACAATCTCGGCAGGCAATTCCGCTTCTTGCTCGGGAAGTTCAATGCCCAAGACATCCATAGAGCGCTCGATGAGCTCGGCAGCAGCAACTACCACCGCGGTGTCAACGGCGCCATCGGCAGCGTCGAGGTACGAGTTCGCTTCGGTGATAAAGCCGAAGAACGCGCCCAGGGCGCCAGCGGTGTTGAAGTCGTCGTCCATGCATGCCCTGAACTCGGCATCGGTCGCGACAATCGCCTCGGAAAGCTTCTGCGCCAGCGCAGCATCGGGCTCGCCCGTCGCATGGGCCGCCGCCCAACGCAGGTTCTGAGCCGTGCCCGCAATGCGGGCCAGCGAACTTTCAGCGCCTTCCAAACGCTCGAAGCTGAAGTCGAGGGGGCTGCGATAGTGCGTTTGCAGCATGAGCAGACGAAGCGCCGCCGCCGAATGCTTCTCGAGCACTTCTTCGAGCGTGAAGAAGTTCCCGAGCGACTTCGACATTTTCTCGCCGTTCACCAACAGCATGCCCGTGTGCATCCATGTATTCGAAAATCCCTGATGCCAGGCACATGTCGCCTGCGCGCATTCGTTTTCGTGATGAGGGAATGCCAAATCGCTGCCGCCGCCGTGAATATCAATGGGCACGCCCAGGTAACGATGCACCATAGCCGCGCATTCGGTATGCCAACCCGGACGGCCTTCGCCCCAGGGGCTTTTCCAGCTGGGCTCACCCGGCTTGGCGGCCTTCCACAAAGCAAAGTCGAGCGGGTCGCGCTTGATTTCGTTTTCCTCGATGCGCGCGCCCACCATGAGGTCGTCGATATTGCGGCCGGAAACTTCACCATAGCTCTCGTCGCTGCGCACCGAGAAATAGACGTCGCCATTCTCGACCGCGTAGGCATGGCCCTGCTCGATGAGCGTTTTGATCATGGCGATCATGGGGCCGATTTCTTTAGTGGCACGAGGACGCACATCGGGGTCAATCACATTCGCGCGACGCATGACGTCGATGAACTTGTTCGAGAATTCTGTGGCAACCTCGGCGGCCGTGCGGCCCTGCTCATTGGCGCGATTGATGATCTTGTCATCAACGTCGGTCAGGTTCTGGGCAAACGTCACTTCATAGCCGCTCGCGATAAGCCAACGGCGAATGACATCGAAGCTGATGAACGTACGGGCGTTTCCGATGTGAATGTTGTCGTACACCGTGGGGCCGCACACATACATGCGCACCTTGCCCGGCTCGATAGGCTCGAACTCCGCCTTTTTATGGGTCTGTGAGCTGTAAATTTGCACGATTCCTCCTGGTTATTCCGAATCCGACGCGGCGTCGGGAGTGGTTTTCGCGGGACATCCGACGGTTTTGCCTTGCGCATGGGCCGCAAGCAGCGTTTCCAAGCGGGCAACGCGCGCCTGCAGCTCGACGACGTCGGCCGTCGTGGGGTCGGGCAGGCATTCGCGACGCGCGGCGGCGTTTTTCTCTTCCTGCTGCACAAGCTTGCCGTTGCGCACCACGATACGCGCGGGAACGCCGACAACCGTGCAATTCTCGGGCACATCTTCGACGACAACCGCGCCGCCACCGACCTTCGAGTTGTCGTGAATGGTGATGCTGCCAAGAACTGCCGCATTCACGCCCACCATGACATTGTTGCCGAGCGTGGGGTGGCGCTTACCGCTCTCTTTGCCCGTGCCGCCAAGCGTAACGCCTTGGTACAGCGTGACGTCGTCGCCGATTTCGCAGGTTTCGCCGATAATCACGCCCATAGCATGGTCGATAAAGAAGCGGCGGCCGATTTTCGCGGCGGGGTGAATCTCAACGCCCGTCATGAAACGAGTGAACTGGCTTGAAATACGTGCCAAGCTTTTCAAACCATGGTTCCACAGCCAATGCTCAACGACGTGGCTCCAACGAGCATGCAGGCCCGGGTATGTGAGCCAAATGATGAATTTGCTTTGCGCGGCAGGGTCGAGACGCTTAACGTTGTTCACGTCTTCAGCGATGGTTTTAAAGATATTCACGATAGGTTCCTTCGATGTTGGGAGCAATTACATTTACGAAAGCGCCCCTAGCAACATCGTTTCGAAAGCAGGGCCACGGCCTGAGCCGAAATACCCTCTTCGCGACCCTCAAAGCCCAAGTGCTCAGTCGTGGTGGCCTTTACGCCCACCTGATCGACTTCGATGCCCATAGCAAGGGCCAGGTTTTCACGCATTTGATCGCGGAACGGCGAAAGCTTGGGAGCTTGCGCCGAAATGACGCTATCGACATCGACAATATCGAAGCCCAGTTCGCGCACATGATTCGCAACATGCGACAGCAACACCATGGAATCGGCGCCCGCATACGCTGGGTCGGTATCAGGAAAGAGTTTGCCGATATCACCCGCACGCGCAGCGCCGAGCAGCGCGTCGGAGATTGCATGCGCAAGCACGTCGGCATCGGAATGGCCCAAAAGCCCCTGATGATGCGGAATGTCGACACCGCCCAAAATAAGCTTGCGGCCTTGCGCGAATGCGTGCACATCGAAGCCGAGGCCCACGCGCATATTCATAGCGTTCGTCACGAGTAATCCCTTCGTCTTAGACGAAATCGTATTGTTCCGAACGATTATAGCCCACTTCATCGCGGCGAAGTTTGCCGTAGGCCCAAGAAGGAAAACCTCTTCCGATGCGCACAAGATAAGGCAGCTCGGTACAATAAAAGTGTCTTGGGTTTCTCTACTCGCACCCCATGTGGCGCTTGGAGTGAGAAGCCTATCCCTTCAAGAGCCATGTGCCCTATAAAAATGGGGCAGAGAACTTGTCCCTGCCCCGTTTCAGCTAATCCCCTAGTCGGGTTGAACTCCCAAGCTCATATTCAACATGGCGTAATCTTCTGGAACAGTAAGCTTGATGTTGCTGCGCTTGCCTTCCACCACAAGCACCTTGCCGCCCAATCGCTCGATGAGCGACGAGTCATCGGTGCCTACGAAGCCCTCCGAGAGCGCCGACGCATGCGCGCGGCGATACACGCCCGCACGAAACACCTGCGGCGTTTGAGCATTCCAGAACACGCGGCGGTCGGGGGTTCCCACGATGCAACCGTTTTCGACCACTTTGAGCGTGTCGATCGAAGGCGTAGCGACGATCGCGCCATCAGCGTCGAGCGTGCCCTTCAGCGTGTTGATGGTGTGCGCGATAAGCTCGGGCGAGATAAGCGGACGGGCGCCATCGTGCAGCACGACGTACTCATATTCCTCGGACGCGTATTCCAAACCCGAAAACGCGCTTTCTTGACGCGTGGTACCCGCGGGAGCCATGGTGATAGGCGTCACGAACGGATAAGGGTCAATAGCGCGATTGCGGTATTCCGCGATGCGCTCTTCGGGGCACACGACCACGATTTCGCCCACGTCTTCAACCGCATCGAACGCGGCGATCGACCAGGTGAGCATGGGGCGCCCAGAAATCTCGACGAGCTGCTTGCCACCTTCGTGGCCAAAGCGCTCGCCCGAGCCGCCCGCCAAAATAATGGCAGCGGTTTTCGGGCTCTTCGACACTTTGCCCGAAAAATGCACCGTTCTGGCCCCCGTCTCGCTGAAGTCGAGACGCGTCGCCGCGTCTTCCGCAACCTCAACGAGCGCCGTAGGCACGAATACCGGGTCAATGACGCCGAACTCGGCCGCACCCCCCACGGTTCTCACATTCTCCGGTGCGCTCATGGGCTCCCCTTTCATAGCCTCAACAACAAAGGGGCGCCCACAGACGCCCCTCGCATGGCGCCGCCGCAAGGGCCGCGCCTATGGTTCGTTAATCAGCTGCGCCGTCGCTCGACACGCCACCACCGTGGCTTGGCGCCCCGGCATGCGACAAATCGAACTGCGGCAGCAACGATTCTGCTTCTTGTGCAATGCTATCACGTTTTCGCGGCGCAGGAATCTCTCCCGTGCCAGGCGTGAAGGTTAGCTCCCCATCTTTCACATCGACATCGATAACCGAACCCGCATGCCACGTACCGGAAAGCAGCTGCTCTGAAATAGGATCTTCAAGCAAACGCTGAATCGCGCGGCGCAACGGGCGGGCGCCCATGGTGGTGTCGGTGCCCTCCTTGGCCACAAGCGAGCGCGCTTCCGGCGTAAGGTTGATAGTCATGTCCATGGCGATGAGGCGATCGCGCAAATCGGCAACCATGAGGTCGACGATTTGGGCAATCTGCTCTTCGGTGAGGCTCTTGAACACGATGATTTCATCGAGGCGATTCAAGAACTCGGGCCTGAAGAGCTTCTTCATCTCACTCATCACGCGGCTCTTGATTTCCTTATCGGAAAGGCCCTTCTGCGAATCGGGCGTGAAGCCAAGAGGCGCGGTTTCGGCGATTTGGCGAGCACCCACATTCGAAGTCATGATGATAACCGTGTTGCGGAAGTCAACCGAGCGGCCCTGCGAATCGGTGAGGCGGCCCTCTTCAAGAATCTGCAGCAAGATGTTGAACACATCGGGATGCGCCTTCTCGATTTCGTCGAACAACACGACCGAATAGGGACGCTGGCGAACCGCCTTCGTAAGCTGGCCGCCCTCATCGAAGCCCACATAGCCCGGAGGCGAGCCCACCAAACGGCTCACGCTGTGCTTCTCCATGTACTCCGACATGTCGAACGTAATAAGCGCGTCTTCGGTGCCGAAGAGGAACTCGGCGAGCGCCTTGGAAAGCTCGGTTTTGCCCACGCCCGAAGGACCCAGGAAAATGAATGAACCGCTGGGGCGCTTCGGGTCTTTCAGGCCGGCGCGGCTGCGGCGAATCGCCTTCGACAACGCCGTTACTGCCTCTTCCTGACCGATGATGCGCTCATGCAGCACGCCTTCCATGCGCAGCAGCTTGTCGGCTTCAGCCTCGGTGAGGTTGCTCACGGGCACGCCAGTCGACATGCTCACCACGTCGGCAATTTCGACTTCGGTGATATTGGCGAGCTCTTTGTCGGTTTCCTCGGAAAATTGCTTTTCCGCCTCGGCGCGCTGCTCTTCAAGCTGCTTCTCTTCATCGCGAAGCTGCGCGGCGCGCTCGAATTCCTGCGCCGATGCCGCCTCTTCCTTGTCGAGGCGAACGCGGCGCAGCTCATCGTCGAACTTGCGGATCTCATCAGGCAGCGTGCGATTGCGAATGCGCATGCGCGCGCCGGCCTCGTCAAGCACGTCAATCGCCTTATCGGGCAGGAAGCGATCTTGAATGTAGCGCGTCGACATGGAAACGGCCGCCTGCAGCGCCTCATCGGAATAGCGCACATGATGATGCGCCTCGTAGCGGTCGCGAAGGCCATCGAGAATGCGCAGGGCCTGCTCTTCGCTGGGTTCCTTCACGTTCACCGTTTGGAAGCGGCGGGCAAGCGCGGAATCTTTCTCGAGATGCTTGCGGTATTCCTCGGTAGTGGTGGCGCCAATCACCTGCAGCTCGCCGCGGGACAGCGGCGGCTTCAGAATGGCGGCAGCGTCGATGGAGCCTTCGGCGGAACCCGCGCCAATGATGGTATGCATTTCGTCGATGAACAAAATGATGTTGCCATCTTTGACGACTTCCTTGATGACCTTCTTCAAGCGCTCTTCGAATTCGCCGCGATATTTGCTGCCCGCGACCAGCGCGGAAACGTCAAGGGTGACCACGCGCTTGCCCGAGATAATATCGGGCACCTGGTCGGCCACGATGAGCTGCGCCAAGCCTTCGACCACGGCGGTTTTGCCTACACCGGGCTCGCCAATGAGCAGCGGGTTGTTCTTCTGACGACGCGAGAGCACCTGCATCACGCGCTCGATTTCGGCCGCGCGGCCAATAACCGGATCGAGCTTGCCGGCCTTGGCCTTCGCCGTAAGGTCGGTGCCGAACTGCTCGAGCATGCTCTTTTCGCCCTGAGGCTCACCGCCGAAGAACGGCATGCCTGCAGCCACGGGTGCGGGCTGGTCGACCAAATCGTTCAGAGCAGAGCGCACGGCGTCGACTTCAACGCCGAGTTTCGCCATCGCGTCGATAGCGCCGCCCTCGCCTTCGCGCACAATGCCGAGCAACAAATGCTCGGTAGAAATATAGCTTTGGCCCATTTGCATAGCTTCGCGCAGCGCGTTTTCGAGCACGCGCTTGGTGCGCGGCGTGAACGAGATATTCGCGCCTGCTTCGGCCTCCTGCTCGCCTTCCGCCATGCCAGTAACGACTTCGAGAGCCTTTTCGTACGTTATGCCCACGCGTTCGAGCGCCTGCGCAGCAATGCCGTCAGGCTCTTTCGCCAGGCCAAGCAGCAAGTGCTCCGTGCCCACATGGGGACGCTTGAGCGCTGCGGCTTCTTCCCTGGCAAGCACAAGGACGTGTCGCGCCTTGTCGGTAAACTTATCGAATGCCATATACGGTCCATTTCTGTAGAGGTTGCTGAACGTATGCTAGCACTCATTTGTCATGAGTGCCAAAGCTTCACATGCGCGATACCTTCTTGTTAATAACCAATTGAGACTCTAGCTCAGCGATTCCGCCCCCAATTCGTCGGGGGAGGCAAGTGGCACACACCATCGGCAGGCCTTTCCCCTCTTATCGCCCAGCTCGGCGGTTCCGTCTCTGGTTCCAGTAGATTCCGCACGAGCAGAACAGCACTTAATGTGCTGTTCGTCGCGAGCAGGACTTGACCGAGCTGGAACCAGGGACGGAACCGCCGAGTGATGCAAAAGCTTGCCCCAAAATTTGTCTCGGCAGATTCCTCATCCCGAAGAATCCAAGAACTCAAAACCTAGTCTCACGGCGCAAATACGAAAAGGCCGCCCTCGCGGACGGCCTTCGGTTGCTAGTAAAGTTTCGCGCCAGCGGGAATCGCGCTGTCGAGCTGCAGCAGATTCAGACGCTCCTCGCCATTCTCTTCATGAATGGCCGAGATCAGCATGCCGCACGAATCGATGCCCATCATCTTGCGCGGGGGCAGGTTCGTGATGGCCACGAGCGTCTTGCCCACCAAATCTTCCGGTTCATAGTCGGCATGAATGCCCGAAAGAATGGTGCGTTCGACATCGGTGCCGTCGTCGAGTTTGAACGCAAGAAGCTTCTTCGACTTCTTCACGGCCTCGCACGCCTTCACCTTCACCACGCGGAAATCGTTCTTGCTGAAGGTTTCGAAATCAACGAATTCCTCGAACAGGGGCTCGACGGCAACCTTCGAGTAGTCGATGGTAGGAATCATCGAGCTCACAAACGGACTTGCCGAAGCTGCATCCTGCGCTTCCTTGGCGGCTTTCGCGCCGCTCTTTGCGCCGGCCTCGGGCTTCATGTGCGGGAACAGCAGCACGTCGCGAATGCTCGCGGAATTGGTAAGCAGCATCACTACGCGGTCGATGCCAATGCCAATGCCGCCCGCGGGAGGCATGCCGTATTCCAGGGCGCGCACGTAGTCTTCGTCGTATTCCATGGCCTCGTCGTCGCCGCCGGCCTTCTCGGCCATCTGGGCGGCAAAGCGCTCGGCCTGGTCGACCGGGTCATTGAGCTCGGAAAACGCGTTGGCGTACTCGTGGCCGGCGATAACCAGCTCGAAACGGTGCGTAAGACGCGGGTCGTCTTCGTAGCGCTTTGCGAGAGGAGAGACCTCGATGGGATAATCGCACACGAACGTGGGGTTCACGATGGTATCTTCGCCGAGTTCGTCGTAGATTTCGGCAATGAGCTTGCCGGCGGTCCACTCGGGCTTCACTTCCAAACCCTTGCCGCGCGCGGCTTCGGCCAAAACGTCAACCGGCGTATCGATGGTGACCTCGAAGCCGAGCACCTCAGAGACGATGTCGGTCATGGGGCGGTTCGCCCATTCGCCCGACAGGTCGATCTGCTGGCCCTGGTACTCAATGACCTCGGGGTTGCCCACTGCGGCATTGGCAGCCTTAATAACGCCCTGGGCAAGCGCCTTCATGCCATCGAGGTCGCTGTAGGCGCGATAGGCCTCCATGGTGGTGAATTCGGGGTTGTGCGTGAGGTCCATGCCCTCGTTGCGGAAAATGCGGCCGATTTCGAACACGCTCTCGAAGCCGCCAACCAGGCAGCGCTTCAAATGCAGCTCGGTGGCAATGCGCAGGTAGCATTCCTGGTCGAGCGCGTTGAAATGCGTGATGAACGGCTTAGCCGTAGCGCCGCCCTGAATGGTTTGCAGAATGGGCGTTTCGACTTCCATGTAGCCGTCGGATTCCATATAGCGACGGAACGTGGAGAGAATCGTAGAGCGCTTGCGGAAGGTGTCGCGCACGTCTTCATTCACAATGAGGTCGACGTAGCGCTGGCGATAGCGGGTCTCCTTATCGGAAAGACCGTGGAACTTCTCGGGCAGCGGACGCACGGCCTTCGAAAGCAGCGTAAGAGCGCGCGGAGCGATGGAGAGCTCGCCGCGCTTCGTGCGCACGACGACGCCCTCGACGTTCACAATATCGCCCAGATCGAGGTTGCGCAAAAGCTCCCAATCGACTTCGGTCATATCGTTGATGCGGCAGAAGAGCTGGATATCGGCCGTGGTGTCGCGCACCACGAGGAACATGATTTTGCCCTGGCCGCGCTTGGCGACGATACGGCCGCCGATTTTCACAACGTCCTCGGTATCTTCGCCCGTCGCGAGGTCGGCGTACTTCTCAACGATGTCGCGCACATAATCGGTCACTTCAGAGTGCTCGGGATACGGGTTCACGCCGCGCGCGATGTAATCTTCGCGCTTAGAGAGACGCAGCGCACGCTCGTCGTTGAGCAGCTCGGGAGCAATGGTGTTTTCGGTATCGGTCATTTGAAAACCTCTTCGTTTCCAGATGTGGTGATGAACAAAAGCATTCTATCGCAGGTCAAGCGACAAATGCGAAAGGTCGCAGATTATACGTCGCTTTCGCACCAAATAAAAAAGGGGCAGAGGACAATCCCCTGCCCCTTTCGATGGCGAGTTGGAATAATCGCATTCGTGCTCGCGGCGCAGCGAGCCAGATTCGCTTGAAGGCAAGGCGCTCACGGACTGCGGGGTGCCGCATTCGCACCAAGGACAGCGAGAAGCCGCACGGCGAGGCAGATTCGCTTGATGGCGAGGCGCCGCGTACTTCGGTACGCAAGCCGAAGCCAGAAAGCGAAGATGTCCGCCGTGCGGCTTCGCAGCGGCAGCAAAGTACGTTGGCCGGAAGGCCAACGTACTCTTAATGCTCGATCTTCAGAATCGTCATCTTAATCTCGCGGCCAGTGGGACCGATGGCGGTTACTTCTTCATCTTTCTTGTGGCCGAGAAGAGCAGCGCCAACGGGGCTTTCGTTGGAGATCTTGCCCGCCGCGGCGTCGGCTTCGGCGCCACCAACAATGGTGAACACGCGCTCTTTGCCGCCCATATTCACCGTGACAATGGCGCCAACGGTAACCTTGTTCGACTTCTTCGGCGTGTCGACAATCGTAGCCTCAGAGAGAATCTGGTTGATTTCAGCAATGCGAGCCTCAACCATGCCCTGCTCATTTTTCGCGTCGTCGTATTCGGAGTTCTCGGAAATGTCGCCGAACTCACGAGCGACCTTAATGCGCTCGCCAACTTCAGCGCGCTTCTCGGTTTCGAGGTAATGCAGCTCCTGCTCGAGCTTCTCGCGGCCCTCGGGAGTAAGGATGTAATCGCTACCCATTTCGTGACACCTAATTTCAAAATCGCTTCAGCGGCAAAACGCCGCCCTTTTACTAAAACGGGCACGCAATGCGTGCTCGTATACGAAAACGGCATGTCGGGCTAGCCGACACGCCGCATATTACCTTAAGGGAGACTGTGCTACTCTTCGTCGGCCTTTGCGGCAGACTCAGCAGCTTCAGGAGCATCTTCCGTTTCAGCCTTTTCAGCAGCCTGCTTCTTCGCAGCAGCAGCCTTCTTCTTACGGGGCTTCTCGGCGGGAGCTTCTTCCTCAGACGCGTCCATTTCCTTCTTGGCGCTTCCCATGCCGTCGCGCAGGTTTTTCACCGTACGACCAAGCGCAGAACCAAGCTTCGGAAGATTCTTGGGGCCAAAGATAAGCAGAGCAACGGCCAGAATGATGAGGAGCTCAGGAACTCCAAGACCAAAGATTTTCATGCATGCCTCCAAGTTTTGGGGCCCAGCCAATGTGGCCGGAAAACAAAAAAGCTGGTGCGATTAAATGGTCGGGACGACAGGATTTGAACCTGCGGCCTCTGCGTCCCGAACGCAGCGCTCTACCAAACTGAGCCACGTCCCGACTTCTCGCAAACAGCGGGCTATATGTTAACACACACGCCGAGCAATGCAAGCACTTTTTTCGACTTCATACGCGGCCTTTTCGAAAAAAGGCATCGACCTGGGTCGATGCCTTTCAATTTCAGCTTAGTACCAACGCAGGGCGCAGTAGAAGGGGTTGTACCACGAAAGCGAGCTGTAGCACACCACTTCGCCGGGCTGCGGAGCATGAATGTAGCCGCCGCCGCCCGTGGCGATTGCCACATGGCTGCCGCATGCATACACGTCGCCCGCCTGGGCCTCGGAAACCGAGCCCGTCCATTGGGCGGAAGCGATCTGATCCCACGTCGTGCGGCCAATCCAAATACCCGCGGCGCGCGACCAGCAGCCAGATGTCAGGCCAGAGCAGTCGAGGCCAGAGCCCCACGCCGTGCCGCCCCACACATAGGGCACGCCGAGCTGGCTTTGCGCGGCAGCCACAACAGAGCCGCCATAATTGTTCGAGCCGCCGCCGTTGTTAGCGGTGTTACTGTTCGAGCCGCCGCCGTTGTTAGCGGTGTTATTGTTCGATCCGCCACCGTTATTGGAAGCATTGTTGCTCGACCCGCCGCCATTGTTGGAGGCGTTATTATTGCTCGATGCATTATTAGCCGACGAAGCAGCTTCGGCCTGCGCAGCTGCCGCAGCGGCAGCTTCTTCAGCCGCCTTCTGAGCCGCAGCCTCTTCTTCGGCGAGCAGTTCGGCAACCTGAGAATCGAGCGAGTCGACCTCATTTTGATACTGCTGCACAAGCTCTTCGGCCTGCTTCTGAGCAGCATCGGCCTCTTCGACCTTTTGCTGGGCGATATCGGCCTGATTGGCATATTCCTGCTTCTGGGCCTCATTGTCGGCACGAAGATTCTTGGTTTGCTCAACCATCTCGGAATCTTTTTCATTCAGCGACGTGAGCGTGTCCCAGTTTTTCGCAAAGTCATCGAAAGAATTGGAACCCAGAATAACGTCGAGGAACGTGGTTTGGCCGTCGCGGTACATGTTGCGGGCGCGCTTGGAAAGCTTGTCTTGCAACTTGTCGATTTGCGCGTTGTTATCGTCGATTTTAGCTTGGCACTCGTCCATCTTGGAGACTGCCTCGTCGTGCTCCTGCACGGCTTGGTTGTAATTCGCGGACGCAGTACCAAGCTGCTCACGCATAGAATTTAGCTTTTGACGAGCTTCGTCGGCCTGGGCCTGCACATCGGCAGACGTAGGATCGGCGAAGGCATTCTTCGGAGAAACCATGGCCGCGGCGCCAAAGGCGGCGGCTCCACCGAGGAAGGCTCGTCTCGTCAAGCGTGCGTTTAAAGTAGTCATAAACGAACCCCTTCATATGGTATCGGGAAGTCGAAATGGCGACTTCCGACGAACGAGGATAGCAAAGCCGCAGCATTAATTACACCCCATGTAACCAAAGCGGCACACGGCTTTCACAAACCTAGAATCGAATGCCGCAGATGAAACCAGGTATCTTTTAGATACTTCCCGTCGTTTTTTACTGTTGATATTAAAGGTAATTCGACAGCATGATGAGGGGTTATTCATTAGCTAACACATCATATTGTGCCCCAAGAGCGCGTCTCTATTCACTTACGCGCTCTTCGTTGCGGCGCAATTGAGAAACACGAAACTTCAGCAACATGAATAAAAAACGAAAGGCCCATCCATACGGAC